>NZQM01000117.1 GCA_002695905.1 Parvibaculum sp. | reverse complement strand
TTGTTGGATCTTGTGTTTTTAATTTAGTGTGTGTGTTTATGTCTACGGTACCTTGTATACATCTATCTATTTTTATTTGTTTTGGCTCGTATTTATTGTCAGTCCAAAATAAAAAATTATCGATAACATTTATACCTGTTACATATTCGTCTTTTTCGAAGTTTAAAACCCTCTCAGAAGTAAAGGTTATTTGATCTCCAACAGAAGAAGGAAAGTTGTTTAGAATAACGTTTGCTACAACTTGCTCTAAGTAAACATTATAGTTTTGACCAGAAAGTGAACAAATAAAAATAGATAGATGTATACAAGGTACCGTAGACATAAACACACACACTAAATTAAAAATACAAGATCCAACAACTTTCTCTTTACAGACAATAAATTACGGCCTAGGTAAAGATTTTATAAACGAATCTCACATAACAGTTGTAAAAAAATCCCCATTAAAACCTCCTTATCTTAAGATGTTTGACACCAAAGCAGATAGAGTGCATGGTATATACGCGGAGTTTTCTAATCATGATTTTACAGAGTTAAATAACTTCAATGTTTTAGTTAACGTTTCTCCAGGAGAAATGTTGATAGCTAAACAAACTGTTTCTAACGTTTCTTTTAAAGAAGGAGATGTTGTTTTAGCTACTAATGATTCTTTAGTGGGACAAGGACAGTCATCTTTCGCCTCACATGAGATTAGGTTAGAAGTTGTAGGTACTTATGCCGGGCAATTTAATCAATATGATTTTAAAGTACTTTCAATAACCTCTACTCCTTTAACCGCTCCTACCGCTACTAGTCCTATACCTTGGTATTTATTGCTAGATCAAGAAAAAGCAATGTTTGAGTTTAAGTTTCCTAGATTTGGTTATAGATATAAATATACTGACGGGGAATACTCAGCTTTCTCTCCTTTTTCAGAACCAGCTTTTATGCCTGGGTCTTTTGATTATCTACCTCAAAAAGGATATAATCTTGGTATGGTTAACAACTTAAGAAGACTAAAAATACAAGACTTTGTTTTAGAGCCAGCTTTATTACCAAAAGGTGTTGTTGCTATAGATATACTTTATAAAGAATCAAACTCTCCAAACGTATATACCGTTAAAACTATTTTATACGAAGATGAAGAATGGAATGCTACTGGGTCGGGTGGATTAATGAAAGGGTCTACACTTATAGAGTCAGAAATGATATATGCTACGCTTCCTTCTAACCAACTTTTAAGACCATGGGATAACGTTCCTAGAAAAGCTTTGGGGCAAGAAATGAGTGGTAATAGAATTATATACGCTAACTACTTACAAAATTATAATCTAGTAGATATAAATAATAAAGAAATAAAAATAGACGTGGTAGGTGGTTTGGAATCAGCTGTAGTTGATGCTTTAGAAGTCAAAACGCCTGGTAAATCTGTTAAGTCTCTTAGAACTTATCAGTTAGGTATTGTATATAGAGACAAGTATGGAAGAGAAACTCCTGTTTTAGCTCCTTCTAGCATAGATGATAATACAGAAGCTACGGTTGGTACAATAGAAGTTCCAAAAGGTATGGCTGATAATTACAATAAGCTAACTGCTAGAGTTAAAAACAAACCGCCTAAATGGGCCAATACTTATAAGTTTTTTATTAAAGAAACTTCTAACGAGTATTATAATTTAGCAATGGATCGTTGGTACGATGCCGAGGATGGTAACGTGTGGCTTTCTTTCCCTTCTTCTGAAAGAAACAAAGTGCAAGAAGATACGTTTTTAATATTGAAGAAGCAACATGATAATGATATTTTTGTAGCAGAACCTAGTAGGTATAAAGTTTTAGCAATAGAAGATAACGCTCCTCAATTTGTAAAAAAATCAACAAGTAGCTTTGGATCTGTTATTATGACTTGGATAACTGGCGGTGAGCCATTAGAAGACTACACACAACTTTACGCGGATGCAACTGCTTTTGGAAACTCTAGTTTAGCCGAGTCGATAGGACAGACAGATTTGAAGTTAAGAATAAAAAATTCCTCTAACTCGAGTAATTGGTATGAAGTTAACGGTATACAAAAAAGTGTTCAAGGTAATTATTATCTTATTAATCTAGCTTATAAACTAGAAGAAGAACTAAACGTTTTTTTAGATTCTAATGGAGCTTTAGTATCGGGATTAGAACTTGAAATAGCCAAAAACATATTTAAAGAAAAACCTGAGTTTGATGGTAGATTTTTTGTTAAAATATATAAAGACGTTGCTTTATCAACTAATATACTTAGAACTTTAGATTCAGAGCCTCAATTCGCTATTAAATCTGCTAAACACCACTTTTATTTAAACAATACTCAAGGTAGAGATGCCGAGTGGTGGCAAGAGGCTTGGAATAGAACAGACTTTTTTATAGATGCAGAATCTAGAGGGTTGGTTGGTCAAGGAACCGCCGTTCCATTACCTGGTTATTTAAGCAATATACTTAATCCTAGCCTTAATCTTAATAGTAGTTTCTACGCTGGTCTTGGTGGTAATTTCCCTGCTGACAATGGTTATGGTATTGGAGGTAATAGACCTTGGAATATGAGCGGATCGCCTACGTTAGGTAGCATGCATTTTTCAGGCACAGCTACTAACGTGTCTTGGCAAGCAGCGTGTATGGAGATATCGGTATCTAAACTTGAAGAAGGTATTAGCTATAAAGAAGCCGAAGCTTTTAGTTTAATAAACACGAATCAATACACATTTTGGAATCAGTTAAAAGCTGTTGGAACGCTGTTTAGATGGCAAAACGATCCAGACGGTGTTATTTACAAGGTAATTGGTTATGCCGACTCTGGTGATCCAGGACCTCCATTCGCTGGTACAAACGGTAGAGGTATATTAAATTATAGCTCTGCTAATGCTTTGCTTACTGGTGGAAACGCGAATCACTGGGATGAAGACGACAATAAGTCTCGTAGACTATATCTATACTTTACAACGTCGGACGAGGGTTGGGTGAAAGACTCACAGTTAACCACGGTGAGCATCAACGGTGTAGCAAACACTAATGTAGACAAGTACTACTCTAATCCTGCTTTCGCCAATCTACTACCACACTGGCACCCTGATTCCAACTGGGCACAGTTACCTCCAGCGATGTTTGATCCTACGAGAAACTTCTCAACAGGCGTTGACACTGGTAGTATCGAGCACAATGAACCTAGCCACGCTTTAACGTCTTCTCAACTAGGTAATGCTAACGTAGCTTTGACACAAACTATTAAAAATAGCTACACTAATACTATAGAGATAATAGACGTATTTTATGATGAAGATGGCTCTTACTCAAGCACGAACCCAGCAATATGGGAGACAGAGCCAAAAGAAAATATAGACTTAGATATTTACTACGAGTCAAGCCAGGCTTTTCCTTTAGAGTTAAACGCCGATACAAACGAATCTTTTGCTAATTACGGGTCTATTGTCACTGTAGAAAACCCTAGTTCAACGCTAGCGACGGGGACAACTGTGACAGATTGGAGCGACAACACGGTCACGCTTTCTAATGTAAACACTTTGCTTAACCAAAGCGATATTCTATCTTTTGAAAGAGCTGACGGAAGTATTACAAGAGCTAGAATAAGTGCGTTGTCAGGAACAAACGGTGTTATTTTAGATAGAAAAATTTGGGACAAAAAACACACTTTAAGTTGGTTTAATTGTTACGCATTTGGAAATGGAGTTGAGTCAAATAGAATTAGAGATGATTACAACGCAGTCATGATAGACAAAGGACCTAAAGCGTCTATGACTCTAGCAGAGCAATATAAAGAAGAAAGAAGGTCAAATGGTTTAATATACTCTGGTATATACAACTCTATTAGCGGCGTAAATAATCTAAATCAATTTATACAAGCAGAACCTATAACTAAAGATTTAAATCCTAGATTTGGTAGCATACAAAAGCTTCACTCTAGAGACACTGATATAGTTGCGTTATGTGAAGATAAGGTTTTAAAAATATTATCAGAAAAAGACGCAGTTTTTAATGCTGACGGTAACACTAACTTAACAGCAACAAACAAAGTGTTAGGACAAGTTATACCTTACACTGGAGAATATGGTATATCTAAAAATCCAGAATTTTTTGCTTACCAAGCCTATAGATCTTATTTTTCAGATAAAGCAAGAGGAGTTGTTTTAAGACTTTCTAAAGACGGCTTAACACCAATATCAGAACATGGTATGAAAGACTTTTTTGCCGACCACTTAACTCACGCTAAGAAGATAGTTGGTAGTTACGACGATAAAAAATCTTCGTATAATATATCTTTAAAATCTTTAACTTCAAACCCAAGAGACATTACTGTTTCGACCACATCTTTAGTGCTTAATACAACAGAGGTTCCTTCAAGCGGAAACGCTTTAGGTAACTGGTTTAGATATGGTGGTTTAGTAGATAATTGGGCTAAAGCTATAGAAACTGGCGCTTTTAATAGTAACATCGCTAATCCAAATGGAGCGGCAGTTGGAACAGTTGGAGCTATAACGCCACACGAAAGAGGCTGGGCTGGTATAGCGGCTGGAACGCCGACACATCCAACCGGAGTAGAGCACGGTATACCGTCTCCAAATGGTAATAATCCAAGCTTAACAAATCCTATAACTTTATATTTTGACAAAATAACATCTGGACATGCTCTAGCGCCTGCTTTTGACTCTACTTCAAACTGGAACTCTTTAATAAGCGCGTTAAATACGAATGGAGCAAATAACGTTTACTTGTATCAAACTTATTTACATGCAAACTATCCTAGTTTAGCTTCTAATGTTAATGCGTTTCAAAATTTTCCAAATAACTGGAGCTACGTTCACCAACCTGAAACTGTTTATTCTATAGAAAGTATAACGTATGACGCTGTTTCTGGTACTTATAAAGTGGTTTTAAACTGGTTGGTTGGTTACAGTGGTTTCCAAGATTTCAATACTTTTAAATGGTCTTTAACAGGTCCTTTTGACGAAACGACAGGCTTGAATTCTAATCAAGCTAGTGGTAATAGCAGCAAACAAACGGAAAGCTATACTGTTACCTTTTCAGACAAAACTAACGGGTGGATTAGTTTTAAATCTTGGATAATAGATAGTGGCTTAAGTTTAAATAATAAATTTTATACTTTACCAGATAATACTTATCATACTAACGATTCTTCAGGTTATCTTTGGGAACATAGAACAAACAGTTTGAGAAACAATTTTTACGGAGAACAAAAATCCTCTGAAATAGAGTTTTATCTTAATGGGTCTCCTGACGTTGTGAAGAGTTTACTATCTCTTAGTTATTCAGGAACGCAAAGCAGAATATCAAAAAATATACTTACAGGAACGGACGTTAATAATAACAATCAATTCGATGCAGAGTATTATAATAATTTTGATCATTATGGTTGGTTTGCAAGCTCAATAGAAACAGACTTACAAAGTGGAAATGAATTAGAGTTTAAAGAAAAAGAAGGGAAATGGTTTGCCGCTATGCGTGGAGAGAAAACATACTTCAACTCGTCGTCTGATACTAACATAGATATGTCTGAGTTTTCTTTTCAAGGTATTGGTAAGGCTTCTTCTATAACCATGAACAACGATAATGGAGGACCTATAGATCCAAGTCCAACAACTTTCACTATAACAATAAAAGACGATCCTAGCGATCATTAAAATTAAATAAATGGGACACAGTTCAACTACAAATTACACGGTATCCGAAGTACAAATAACTAACGTAGCGTCAGGAGCAAGTCTTCCTAACGCCGCGAAGCTATATATATCGCCTAACCCTGGTTTTGTAGTTGGGGCAAATGATTTTACTATAGATATTGTTCCAGGAGTAACGTCTCCTGAAGTTACTATGGTTACGTTTGGAGATTACGATAGTAACGAACCGAACCCAAGTGTAGCTAGAACTACAGGGGTTCCTCATACTACCGGTAATATAGTAGAGGTGTTCGTTTACTTAGACCAACAAGCTGTCGTTACTGGTAACTTAGATTTAACAGTAGATATTGACGGTCAAGCTAGGCGTGCTTCTAATAAATCTATAAACATTTGCTTAACGAACCAAGTACAGGCGGAGGCTCAGTGTCCAAGTAATTACTGGCCCAAAACAGGAGCTCCTATATCACCAGGTGTTCAAAGTATACCTGGAGGCCTTGAATGCCTATCTTGCTTCATGGACGTTGCTGACGAACCTTTGTTAACAACAACTTCTTTAGCTAACAACACTACTTGGACTAGCCCATTAAACGGCGTTGGAGGATATACTGTTACACCGGGAGCAGACACAGCTACCGTTAGCCAAAGTCAAGCAACAATAGATTCTGGAGTAGTAACAACGTTGTTTAAGAAAACTTTTTGGACTGGTCCTCAGAAGAGTTTTGAAGTAGTTCCTTTTTATGTGTTAAATCAGGCCGCGTCTAACTCAGGTGGTTATATAATAGAAGAAACCGCTACAGATTACAACGTAGATAAAACTTTAACAGCTCCTACAAACTCTAGTAACGTTATAGAGTGTGACACTGCAGATATAATACCAGGTATGCAAGTAACAGGTACTTCTCTTATTAGTTGCGCTTACGATCCAATACAAAATCCTAGTCCAACCAACGCCACGCTATGTTGGCCTTTTTGGGGAGCTGACATAAGGGTGACAGAAGTAGATCATGATAATTCTAAAGTATACATATCTGAATCTAACACCTTGTCTACAGGAGATGTTTTAAATTTTTCTTCTGTTCATATAACTAACTTCGGAGGTCCAAGCGGGCTAGTAGCTAGAAGATGCGTGGCTAAAGAATTTACTGTTAAGTTTATAGGATCTAACGATATTTCTTGTGGTCAACATATTATTGATTGGGCGCAAATGAGTGGCACGACGCCTATGACCGTGACTTCTCAACCTAAAATAACACAGGTTACGTTAAGTTCAGATGAGTATCTAGGTGACAGAGGAGGATCTAGAACGCTAACTGTTCAAGGTTCGAAATCAGCCGCTACTTTTTCCGTAACAATAACTAGAAGTAGTGATTTAAAAACTTACGATTTTGAAAACGGTGAGTTTAGCGCTAAGAATAACGCTCTAAAAGACCAAACTATAGATTCCACTGGTTATTACAAAACTTTGTTTAACATCCCACTTTCTTCACGAGACGTCTCGTACGACATAGTGGTAACGCCAACTACAAATGAAATATCATATTTAGCTACTACAATAGAAGAAAACGTAACTACCTCTTTTACTATTTACCAGTACGTTGACAAAACTTTAACGCTTACTTCAGACGCAACAGACTCTAGTTTAACGTTAGCTAGTGGATTAACAAATATAACTTCTGTAGCTAGAGGTGGTATAAAAACAACAAGAAAAATACCAACTTGGACTGGCAATATAACAAAAGCAGATGGATCTGTTATATATATAAATAGACAGCCTTTGCGCGCTACCGAAGATGACTACGGTGACTTTGAGTTTAATACAACATCAACAACTGACGGCAACAAAAATAACACACAAATTACATTAAGTCCTACTATATCTGGTAGTGGTACCGCTACTCTAACAGCTACAATAACAGGTAACATAACACAGCATCCTACGGCTAATACAACTATACTTTTTGATATTGACAACTTTATTACCGTAAAGCCTTCTGTTCCTTCCGCTGACCCAGAGAACAGTAATATAGTTTTATACGTCGATCGAGACATTGGTTTTTTAGACTTGGACATTAGATCTATCGACACAGACACTAATAAAGCTAGTAAGACTCTTTCTACAGTTGAACCCCCAGAACATGGGACTTTATCCGCTTACGGCGCTTCTGGTAGCGCTTGGGACAATGGTAGAATAAGATACACGGTAAATGAAGGGTACGTTATGAAAAGAGGTGGAACAGACTCTTTTGTATACAAAGCCACGGTTGGAGGAGTTGATAGTGACGAAGCAGGATATGGAACAATAACAGTACAATACAGATAATATGCCAACAATAACTTTAAATTTTTCAGGAGTAGTACAATCTTCAGTCCAAATAAACGACATAGCGTATTATGTTGACACTAGTCAATTAGGTGGTTTTGACACGGGTAATAGTTCAAATATAGTAAGAATTGGTTCTGTGATTTCCGTAGGAGTGAACAATATAGTTTGTAACATAGATTCATCTACAGTGCCACCATCAACTTCGGACTTTATAATGTTTAGCAAAGATAATTCTGCTAACATGTCTAGTTTACTAGGGTATTTCGCTAAGATAAAACTAGTTAATGACGACCCTAATGAAGCTGGAGAGTTGTTTTCGGTGTCAGCCAACTACTTTGAAAGTAGTAAATAAACACTAAAAACTGTGACTATATTGATATAAATTTAATTTAGTTGTATGGAAATGAAAGATATAAACGATCAGATAAATAAACATCCACTAACAAAAGAAGAGTCAAAAAAACAATTTGTTGAAATGACAGAGAAGCTAAATATAAAACACAGTTTTACATTTGAAGAAGCTTGGGAGGCAGGTGAAATGATTAGAAGAAAACAAGATTATAGAAATAAAATTGTTGAATTTGAGGACCAGTTAAAAAATATAGAAGGGGCTTTAACTGGAGAAGAATTAGAGAAGGTTAACCCAGTAAAACATTCTTTTGCTGACGGGTGTTACGTTAGAGAAATATTTAACCCGGCTAACGAGCTAATAGTCACTAAAATACATAAAAAAACACATCCGTACTTTTTGGTTGAAGGAGAGATGTCTGTTTTAACTGAAGACGGTGTTGTCAACTTAAAAGCGCCTCACAACGGTATAACTCTAGCTGGTACTAAAAGGGTTATATATACACATACGGATTGTAGGTTTATAACGGTTCATGTTACAAATAGTACTAATTTAAAAGATATAGAAAACGAAGTTATAGCTAAAGATTTTACCGACAAAGAAATATCTTTAGATACTGTTGAGTTACTAAAAAATAAAGGAAATTTAAAATAAATAATTATGAGTTGGATAATGGTAGGTATGGCTGCGGCCTCTGGGATTACAAAAATTGTAGCAGCAAACCAGGGTAGAAAAGCTAGAATAGAAGAACAAAGACAAGCTAATAACGAATTAGCTAGGCGTAAAGTAGATTTAGAAGGAGCTGACGTTAGTAATCCTTATGCTAATATGGAAAATGCTTTTGAAGATCTAACTGTAAACACCCAACAAGCAGAATTTGAAGCACAGCAAAATCAACAAAACCAAGCTAATATATTGCAAAGTATGCAAGGAGCGGCTGGAGGAAGTGGAGTTGCTGGTTTAGCGCAAGCAATGGCAAACCAAGGCTCTCAACAAGCGGCTAGGGCGTCAGCTTCTATTGGTCAACAAGAAGCAGCGAACCAGCAATTAGCAGCTAAAGAAGAGTCTAAAATGCAAAGTAAAGAAAGATACGGTAGAATGTTAGAACAAGATAGGTCTTTAGATAAAACAGAAACCATGATGGGATTAGCTCAAAGAAGAAAAATTGGAGCTGACGATGCTAGGCAGAGAGCTAGAGACCGAGTTTCCGAAGGTATAAGCGATATAGGAGCTGGGATAACGTCTGCTTTTACTATGAAAGGAGGTGTTGGTAAAAGTGGTTTCAAAATGCACGGACCTACTTTTTACAAGAACATGAAAAAAAATAAGTAATATGGCCAAAAAAAATAATAGTTCCGCATTAAAAGTAAATGAAGCCTTAATAAGACAGTCTGCCGAAACGTATAAGTATTCCGGTGGAGCTGGTAGTACTATGGTAGACCCTATTGATTGGGGAGGAGCTGTAGAAGACGTTGCTAAGGGTATAATGGGCGAAAGAATGAAACAAGAAGAAGAGGAAAAGCCAAGCGATAACAACACTACTAAAAAACCAGAAAAGAAAGAAAATAAAGTACCAAGGAAAGAGCCAAGGCGAGTTATAATAGACAGTGAAAGCTCTGAGTTTATTATTAATCCAGACTGGATTCTTTGGAATGAAATATATGGAGACGGAAAGAAAAAAAGCGATGGCAGCGCTTTACCACAAAGAGAAAAAGGTAAAAAAATTACATCACAAGAACCTTTAGAAATTGGGCCCCCTTACTCTGATAGTTATTTAAGAAGTAGAGGTATGGATCCAAAGATGTATAGACGATTAGTCGCGGAGCAAAAGAAAGAAAAACCTGTTTCTCCGCGTAAGAAAAAAGGAACTGCTTTTAAAAAATACTCTGCTTTAAAGTCAAGAACGCGAGAAAGCTATATACCTACTTCTAGCCCTATGCAGCAAAGATTCAAAAGCAAAGATATGGTTTATGGAGGACGTGTAGGAGCGCCAGCTACTATATATGATACTTGGGGCTCTTTGCCAGAGGAAAAGCTAAATGATATGAAAAAAAACCATGTAGCAAACACTACTTTTGGCTCTGCGTCAACTAATCAAATTGATGTTTTAAAAAACCCTAAGCACAAGGCAACTGTTAGGAACTATTTAAAAAAAGCAAAAGAAAATATGATTAACGCGCTCAACGATGGTCAAATAGAGTTTAAAGATCAGTGGATGGATAACGTTAAAAATTTAGTTGGTAATTTAGGATCGATGAACACTAAGTATGGAGGGTGGGTAGACATGAATAAGTCTAGTCAATTTGAAAAATCAAGCTTTAATAATTTAATATCAAAAGGAAGCCACAAGGGAGATCAACGTAAGTACGATTTGACATATATGGGATCTGATAAAATAAACATGAGTATATCAGAAGAGGGAGACATGTATTTTAAAGCAGATGGTATAGAGGATGTTTGGACGGTTAAAGATTTAGATAGAAATGTTTTTGCTAAAAACTTCCAAGGATACAAAGTGTGGGATAGTTTCATAGAAGATATGAAAAAAACAAACAAAGAAGGAGGTAAGATTTCTGAGGGAGCTTTGGAAGCCGTTATTGAAGGTGTAACTCAAGGCAAAGAAAGTTTACTTTCTTGGTTTTATGACTTTGGGTTATTTGATAAATTAGAAAAACAAGCTGAAGAAAATGGCGTTATGATGGACTTAGATCAAATTATGCCTGAAAGTGAAAGATTCAATATAGACCTTATAGAAGATCTAGTTAAAAACGGATTAGTTAGCATGGCTAAAGAAAGAATTGGAATGGAAACTTCTAAGTTAACAGGCCAGTCCGCTAGTGATTTAATAAACAAATATAGAAAATAAAATTTAATATGGCTTTAGAAGAAATAGTACAATCTATGATAGAAGATGGTAGATCAGAAGAGGAAATAGCTTCTGTTATATCTGAGCATGATAATATCGAAAAAATCGATAATAACAAAGTGTTCAAATCTCCTTCTGAAGACATAGACGAAGTTGAAACAATAGAGCCAAAAACTAAAACTAAAGTGCCTGTTTTAGAAGAACCGGCGATGGAGACTGATGTTGAAGAGGTTAAAGTAAC
>NZQM01000116.1 GCA_002695905.1 Parvibaculum sp. | reverse complement strand
GACACATTTGTATTTCAAAAAATAAACTTAACGGGTGGCACGGCATGTTTACCAGCCACATCGATGTGCAAAGAGGAGTGTATTACTAATGAGCAATCACGAGAACGAAGAAATACTCGAACGCATATACGAAGAAGAATACACACGTCTTCGTAAGAGGTACCCCCAACTAAATGATGCGTCTATAGAAATATTAGCCAAGTATTTTGCAGCTAAAATATTTGGGGAAATGGAATGAACGTACTGACCCTAGACGTGGAGACCACGCACAAAGAACGTGCCAACGGTAGGACAACACCTCTGCCCTACTTTGGAAACTCTTTGGTTTCAATAGGTTACAAGTGGTTAGACGAGGAGCAGGTATTCTATGACTGCTATTACCACAGCACTGAGCCACCCACGGACAGTGCCGCCCAAGATATGCAAACAGCACTCAACCACGCTGACGTTATCATTGGACAAAACTTTAAGTTTGACTTAAACTGGCTACGTGAATGTGGCTTTACATACGAGGGACATATCTATGACACGATGGTTTCGGAATATATACTGGCGAGGTCGCAGAGATGGCCTCTGGGACTTGCTTCTCTTGCAGAAAAGTATAGTGACGTACAAAAGCAGAAGGACGTTATCACACCGTATTTCAAGGAAGGTAAAACGTTTTATGACATTCCTTGGGATGTGATTAAAGAATACGGCATTGCCGATGTACTATCTACAGAGCAAGTAGCACTTGCACAACTCGAAGCCTTTGGCACTACATTTGAGGAACTATTCAATGAACAACCGGACTCTCTTGCCCACTTTGCGTCTGTCGCTTGACATGACAAAAGTTCTTGCCCGTATGGAGCAGAACGGAATCAAAGTAAACAAACAGACCCTAGACGAAATCAGAGAACAGTACCAGACCGAACTGTCCACCCTAGAGCAACGGCTAACCGAACTCGCCGCGAACGCAATGGGGGACACCCCTATCAACCTAGCCAGTGCAGATGACCGCTCCAAGCTGTTCTACTCCTGCGCCGTACGCAACAAGTCCCGTTGGGCAAGCATCTTCAACTTGGGGATGGAGTTGCGGGGTGCGGGTATGAAGCCCAAGCGGCGAACCCGTATGTCCCGTCAAGACTTCAACAGGTACGTAATTAACGAGACTGACGTGCTGTACAAGACCAAGGGCAGTCAGTGTACCGATTGTGGGGGCAAGGGACGCTACACAGCCCGCAAGAAGGACGGGACACTAGGTAAGGCTATCAGAATCTGTAAGCCCTGTGGTGGCAAGGGAGTGCGCTACGAATCGACTGGCGAGGTAGCGGGCTTCAAACTCATACCCCGTGATGTTTACAGCACTGCGGCGGCTGGCTTCAAGACGGACAAGGAAACCTTGGAACAGGTTTTGTCTAGCCTACGAGGTGAAGCCCACGAGTTTGCTGAGTCGTACATACGGTACAGTGCGGTTCGCACCTATGTCGGTTCCTTTCTCGAAGGGATGGAAAACAACATGGATGCCAATGGTATTATCCACACAGAGTTTATGCAGTGTGTGACAGCAACCGGACGACTATCCAGCCGCAACCCAAACTTCCAGAACATGCCACGGGGTAACACGTTCGAGATTCGCCGTGCCGTGGAAAGTAGGTTCGAGGGCGGGTCTATCCTAGAAGGGGACTACTCACAGTTGGAGTTTAGGGTTGCTGGCTTTCTTGCGGGGGACGAGACAGTTATGTCTGATGTGCAGAATGGCACAGACGTACACAGTATCACCGCAGGTATTATCGGATGTACTCGACAAGAAGCCAAGGCGCACACATTCAAACCCCTGTATGGTGGCACCAGCGGTACCGATGACCAGAAAAGATATTACAACGCTTTCAAGACCAAGTATGCACAGGTTGCTGAGTGGCAGGATGGCATGCAAAAACATGCGGTGATGCACAAGTACATCCAGTTACCATCAGGGCGGCAATACGCATTCCCGTATGCTAGGTGGACTGAATGGGGTACGGCCACAGACCGCACTGCCATATGTAACTATCCTGTACAGGGATTTGCCACGGCTGACCTTCTTCCGATGGGCTTGGTATTGCTAGATAGGGAAATGCGCCGCCAAGAAATGAAGTCAGTTATCTGTAATACCGTACACGATTCTATTGTCCTAGATGTTTATCCGGGCGAGGAAGAAAAATGTGTTGACGTGTTATCTAGCTGTATGCTAATGATAAATGAAGAAGCACAAAAAAGATACGGGGTCTTTTACGACATGCCTATTGGAATAGAATTAAAAATAGGTAAAAATTGGCTTGACTCCGAAGTTATATTAGAAGTATAATCGCTATACAACTCCAACCCATAGAGAGGATATCATGGGAACAGAACTCCAAACACTAAATGACGAACTAGACAATATGGTAGCAGCATTCGATACGGATGATGCCGAAACTTTGATGAAGGCAAGCGGTCAAAAGTCTGAGGACGGTGACGCACCGAAGATGGGACTACCCCGCTTGACTATTAACTACGATACAGAAACAGATGATGGCCTACCGCTCAAGCGTGGTTCGTGGCGTATCTGGAATGGTAACGCTCCTGTGTATGCAGAGTCAGTTAACATTCGTCCACTCATGCGTACATACGAGTGGTCACTGTGGGATGCCGAAGAGCGTAAGTTCGCGGCTAAGTCTGTACAGAAGCCTTCTATGTCAGGGGACTTCCCTGATTCGGTTGGCGGCAACAAGTGCGGACGACTATCACGCCAAGAAGAGGAAGGGCTATCGTCTGATGACCCACGCCTTCTTTTGAGTAAGTCAGTTGCATGTAACCAAGTTATCTATGGTATCTTGGATGCGCCTAACGCAACCCTTGCTGATGGCTCACCTTCTCCTATTGAAGGTATGGCATTTGTGGCGTACTTCAAGCGTTCGGGTTTTATGCCTGTGCGTGACTTCATTGAGAACAACCTCACCCGTAAGAAAATTCTTATGCAAAAAGCAGTGGTCGAGATGTCCACTGAAAAGCACAAGAAGGGTAGCGTACTTTACTGGACACCTAAGTTGTCTTTGGTAAAAGAGGTTAGCATCACTGACGAAGATAAAGACCTGATGAAGAAATTTGCTGACACTGTTCGCGGCCACAACGAATCTGTTATGGGCGAGTTCAAAGAGGCAAACAAGGCAAACATGAGTGCGGATGATGCAGACCTAGCTAGTCGTCTGGCAGGTTAATCATGCTTACTCTTGTAGAAGTCCAAGACTTTCTGCAAAAGGCGGGGCGGGGAGAGGTAGACTCTTCTCGCCTCGAACCTTTGATAGAAAAGTTTGGTGAAGAATGTAAGGATGCCTTGCGTAAGCAACTCACAAAGCGTGGGGACTATCGCATACGTATGTCAGGGCTGGGACGCCCCTTGTGTCAGCAACAGCTAGAGAAACAGGGAATGAAGCAAGATGTTGCCTACAATGACATCATGCGTTTTCTCATGGGTGATTTGGTTGAGGCTGTGGCTATATTCGTGTTGAAGGCTACAGGCGTAAAGATTGTAGACGAACAACGTCAGTGTACTGTTGACCTTGCTGGTCAAGAAGTGAAGGGTACACTAGATGTAATCTTGGATATAGACGGGGAAGAAAAGGTTTGGGACATCAAGTCAGCAAGCCCGTGGTCTTTCTCCAACAAGTTCTCAGGTCGTGGTGGTTACGATGTTATCAAGGAAGATGACCCCTTCGGTTACATAATGCAGGGGCATCTGTATGCCAAGGCAGAAGACAGGCCGTTCGGTGGTTGGATTGTAATCGACAAGTCTAGTGGTGAATGGGATTTTGTACAGGCACCCGAAGACCAAACCGAAGATAGCAAGACGTACATCGCGGAAGCTGAGAGTCGTGTCGAATCTATAGTCAACGACGCTCCCTTCAAGGTACCTTTCCAGTCCGTGCCAGAGACCTACACGGTCAAAGGCAACAAGATAGAGACAGGTAACCGCCTCATGCCCAAGACATGTACCTTCTGTTCGTTCAAAGAAAACTGTTGGAAATCAGCAGAGTACGCACCGAAGGTAACATCTAAGGCCAAGTTCAAACCAAACGCTTGGTACACCAAGTTAGTCACTAAGGAACTGTAATGCCTATATTGTACACACAAACTTATCCTCGTGATTTGTTCAATCTAAATCCCAAGCTTATGTGTGTGTACATTGAGTCGCATACCAAAAGAGGGGGAGACCCTGCAACCGTGCAAGTTCGCGGGCTGGAAAGGTCACTCCCACTAACTTTGAAAGAAAACTTTTCTTCCGAAGGCCACCTGTCGTCTGATACGGAAATGCGTGATACACGCCTAATCGAAGCAGAGTTTCAGGCTATTACCAACCATTTAAGACAGGGGGCAACTGTATGTCTTCCGACGCTGTTACTGGCAGACGAACTACTGTCACTAGAAAAGCGAACACCAAAAGTAGAACAGTATCTATCAAAAAGGCTGAACGAGGTGAAGGTGGGATTTCCGTTGCTAGGATTATGAGAGGCACAAAATTTAGGTCACAGTTTGAGATAGGGCTGGCAAAGTCACTGGCAAGCAAGAATATTCCATATGAATACGAACAAATGAAACTAACTTACATACCGAAGCCGCGAACCTACACTCCTGACTTTGTACTCACCAAAAATGGAATTATAATAGAGGCAAAGGGACACTTGGATAAAGGTGATAGGGTTAAGATGCAACTGGTTAAAGCACAGTACCCTGACCTAGATATACGATTTGTTTTTGTCAGGGCTACGAATAAGATTTACAAAGGTAGCAAGACCACCTATGCTGATTGGGCAAACCGTTACGGGTTCCCTTGGGCAGAGGGAACCATACCAGAGGAGTGGCTCAAAGATGACGCGGGAACATGATTTAGAAATAGGAAGCCTTTTGAAAGACAGGTGGTACCTGATATTGAAGCCAGTAACTGACAGTGATGCAGAGGGGTTCAAAGTCACAGCATACGATACCACCCCCATGCCTGACCCTAACGATGAATACCTAGAGGCGGGGGTCGTTGCACAGCAGGGGATTATGGAACTGCTAGAAAACGACTTGGAAAGAGTCATGGAAGCGGGCTTGGCAAGACTTTCATTCAACGACTTTGTTGAAAGTGTAGAAGAAGAATTAGATACCCCAGAAGATAGGCTTCTCAAAGCAGAGGGTAATGTATTAAAAGTAGACTTCGGAGTTAAACAATGAATTGGGCAAAGGAATTTTGGAACTTGAATAACTATCAGATGCAAGCACGTAAGACTGCCATATACCCTGCCAGCGCAAAGATAACGTACCCTGCACTAGGACTTGCAGGGGAAGCTGGTGAGGTTGCTGACAAGGTGAAAAAGATAATCAGGGACGATAAAGATACTCCTGAGTTTAGGCACGAGATTGCCAAGGAAATAGGTGACGTGCTGTGGTACTGCGCTGTTCTGGCCGACGACTTGGGCTATGACCTACAGCAGATTGCAGAAATGAACATTTGGAAGTTGAAAGAACGCGCCGCTAGTGGTACTATCCAAGGCAGTGGAGATAACAGGTGAGACACGAGAAGTACATGAAAGAGAAGGCAGACAATGTTAACAACCCGCCACACTACAATAAAGCAGGTATCGAGTGCATTGAGGCAATCGCGGCGGCGACAGGCGATGGGTTCCAATACTACCTGCAAGGAAACATCATCAAGTACCTCTGGCGATACCGATACAAAAACGGTAACGAAGACCTCAAGAAAGCCCAGTGGTACTTAAACAGATTGATAGAAGAGAGAGAGACAAATGAATAATTTACTACCGACACCTTACCAAGAGTTCATTCACAAGTCCCGTTACGCACGTTGGATAGAGGACGAGGGACGCCGCGAAAACTTTGACGAGACCGTGGAGCGGTACCTCAAGTTTATGGTCAATCAAGTCAAGGGCAAGCACAACTACGATTTGTCTGGCAAGGATGTATCAGACCTGCGCGAGGGTATCCTGAACCTAGAAATCATGCCCTCTATGCGGGCTATGATGACTGCAGGTCCGGCACTTGCCCGCGATAACATTTGTGGGTACAACTGCTCGTACATCCCCGTGGACAGCCCACGTTCATTTGACGAGTGCATGTACATTCTTATGTGCGGAACAGGTGTGGGCTTTTCTGTGGAACGTGAGAACGTGGAAAAGCTGCCCACAATTTCAGACAACTTCCACGAGACAGACACCACAATCAAGGTAGGCGACAGCAAGCCCGGATGGGCGAAGGCGTACCGTGAATTGGTTGCCCTGCTCTATGCGGGACAGGTTCCAGAGATTGATGTGTCTGCTGTTCGCCCTGCGGGTGAACGCTTGAAGACAATGGGTGGTCGGGCATCAGGTCCGCAACCGTTGGTAGACCTGTTCAACTTCACCATCGAAACATTCAAGAAGGCAAGTGGCCGCAAGCTATTTCCTATCGAGTGCCACGATTTGATGTGCAAGGTAGGCGAGATTGTGGTTGTGGGTGGTGTTCGCCGCTCTGCCCTAATCTCACTCAGCAACCTGAATGATGACCAGATGGCACACGCCAAGTCGGGTATGTGGTGGGAGAACGAGGGGCAACGTGCGTTGGCCAACAACTCTGTGTCCTACAAGGGCAAGCCTGAGATGGGTACGTTTATGCGTGAGTGGGTGTCCCTGTACGAGTCCAAGTCCGGTGAGCGAGGCATCTTCAACAGACAGGCCGCTGACATACAGGTTGGTCGCAACGGACGCCGTGAGCAAGGACACATGTGGGGAACCAACCCGTGTTCTGAAATTATCTTACGTCCGTACCAGTTTTGCAACCTGTCAGAAATCGTGGTGCGGGAGTCCGATGACCTATCGTCATTGAAGCGCAAGGTACGCTTGGCAACCATTTTGGGTACCCTGCAGTCTACCATGACAGACTTCAAGTATCTTCGTAACGTCTGGAAGAAGAACACGGAAGAAGAGCGTTTGCTGGGTGTGTCCCTAACAGGTATCATGGACCATCCTGTGTTGTCCAAGAATGTGGACAGCAAAAGATGGCTAGAAGAAATGAAAGAAGAGGCTGTCAAGGTAAACAAAGAGTACGCAAAGAAGTTGGGCATACCGCAGTCTGCGGCTATCACCTGTGTGAAGCCTAGTGGCACAGTGTCACAGCTTGTCGATGCCGCCAGTGGTATCCACGCTCGTCACCATCCCCACTACATACGCACAGTTCGAGGCGACAACAAAGACCCCTTGACACAATTCCTCATTGAAAGTGGCGTACACAACGAACGTGACGTGATGAAGCCGGACTCAACAACCGTGTTTAGTTTCCCGATGGAATCACCCAAGGGTGCAGTCACACGTACGGAAATGACAGCCATCGAACAGCTAGAGTTGTGGAAGACCTATGCTTTGCACTGGTGTGAACACAAGCCATCTATCACTGTTTCTGTGAAGGAAGAGGAATGGATGGAAGTGGGTGCGTGGGTCTATGAGAACTTTGATGTGGCGTCTGGGGTATCCTTCTTGCCATTCAGTGACCATACATACCAACAGGCACCATACCAAGACATAGAGCCTGATGATTATCTTGAGTGGAAACAAATGATGTCCCACGTTGAGATTGACTGGTCACGTCTGACTGAGTTCGAGAAAGAGGACAACACCACGGGTTCGCGGGAACTGGCATGTACTGCTGGTGTGTGTGAAGTGGTGGACTTGAACGCGGCATGATTGAGTCATCGTCCTGTATCCGGGGGCGATAGGGTATGAAGCTAGGCTACTGCGGTTTCATATCTGAGTGGAAGTAACCACACTTAGTCGGTAGCTATCCCTGTATTGGATGTCGGTGCAGGGCGACATATCAAATCTCTACTG
>NZQM01000115.1 GCA_002695905.1 Parvibaculum sp. | reverse complement strand
GGTTGAACACACCAGAGTCCCCTCCCCCTTTATAAGACACTGACTGCCAATCTTCCTTGCGTGCAAGCCCTGGGTTTATCTGCATGACGTCGAGGGTGTAGAGACTCTCCATCAGCTCACACAATTCTTGAGCGGTAAAAAACCATTCAACCTGAAGTAAAGGGGTCATATCGAGTTCGCTCAGCCGTGGAACCCCTAGGTCAGAGAACTGTTGCAAGGTTTGCATTCGTTCATCGTACGAACCGTCAACGAAGGATTCACGCGTATCAGCCATGTCACGCCGCTTCAGCTGAAAGAACTCTCGAGTTGTCATAAAGGGTCTGTTTCTTGGGCTGATTGTTTCAACGCTGTTGCGTGTAACCAAATCAATCAAACCATCCGTCGCGGTATTGTCACTCACAGAAATCATCAAGCTTGCGAGCGTATGTATTGTCAACGGAGAATCTCTTGGCCAATCCTGCAATTGCCCCGACGGAACACTGCGCCATTTGTCTTGAAGACCGACGATTTGATCCCATTCAAGCTTGCCCGCGCCGATCAATTGGTCCAGTGCTTTCAGAACAGCTAACTTAAAGGCTGAACCCACCGCCATCGGGACATCGCCGTTCAAGTCGCCAATCACCTCGTCATTGCGTGTGACATAGACCGAACTCGATCCTGATAATTCAGTGAAGTTCTCAATGGCGTCTCCTAGGGATTCCGAATAAACAACCGGAACGTCAATCAGAATAGAGTTGATAAGCCCTTCAGCATCGATCTGCATATCAAAGTGAATCTCGCCTCGCTCAAAAATCGCAGCGCACCGATCCCCGCACGGTGGGATGTATTGAAAGGCGCCCAATTCACGTTTCATGTCTTCAACGACACGAGGAACAGCAGACGCAAGTCCTTGGCCAGAAAACCAATCTTTCTCGATAGTTTCTGACTCGAAGAGACGTTCAGCAGCTTGTTCGAGAGTTAGTGTGTTCGCCAACGCATGCCCTCCATGCAGAAAGACAACTAAAAACCATGAGTTTATCAGAAAGATCCGCATAAAACCTCAGCTTTCCCGCCATTTTCGACACCAGAGAGAAGTGTAACAGTGTGTTTCAATCGCTTGAAGCTGTTGCAGCGCGCACCCAATTCTTAAGAGTCACGGTGTTTCGTGACGCTTATGAAAGGAGACACACATGTCCTACGCCTCGGATGCTTCCGGTTCCCAGAACGGGTTCGGTTTGGAGAGGCTTGATGATCTGCCGAAAGGTGCCTGGATTGCGATCATGGTGGTCGCGTTCATCCTAGCCTGGCCGATTGGTCTGCTGGTTTTAGGTTACCTGCTTTGGAGTGGAAAGATGCAATCTTGGAGAAATGACTTTCGTTGCAGCAAACGCAGCCGTCGTCGTCACGGGCGCCGTTCGCGGCCGACCGGAAACTCGGCTTTTGACGGCTATCGCAGCGAAACCTTGAAACGGCTTGAAGAAGAGCAGGAAGCGTTTGAAGCGTTTTTGGCTCAGCTTCGCCAGGCTAAGGATCAAAAAGAGTTCGATGAGTTCATGGCAATGCGAACACGTGGAGATGAAGGGTCGAGCCCCACATCCACCGCTGTTTAACGCAATCCCCTAGCGCTAGCTGGTGACGTCTTCAGAGGAAGGCGTCACTGCTGGTGCGCCTGCTCCAGCCTCGCTGATCAAGGCATCCATAAATTTGGAATTTGCCATGATCTGTGAGATGACTTTGCCGAGGGCTGCTTCTAAGGCTGCCTTAGCATTGTCGCCATCAGCAATAAACGCATCGTCAGTTTGGTTGGCGTTGAAGGTTTTCTCGAAAGTCGGCGCGCTCTGATCTCCGACCAGCACATTCACGTCAACACTCGACACAGCGGAACCAGTGAAAAAACCAACTTCATACTGATTGTAAAATTTGTTCAACGTTGCCGTGACGGACAGCCCTTTGTCACCGACATCAAAACCACGTATTCGAAGTTCTTGTTTAAGAGCGCGTTCGACAAGTTCGGTCGGATTTTGCGTCGCACGGATCGCGGCCATTTCCATTCCATAGCTATTGATCTTGCGTGATATAATGGTTCTGTTGCTCGTTCTACCATCTACAACGTCCAGGTTAATTGGAATACCCTTGGCGGCGTCAACTACCGTTGCGCTTGATGTAGGAACATATCTGAGGGCGACCTTATCCTCAGACAAAGCACAGCCTGCGAGTGCGGTGAGCACAAACGCTGCTAAAACAGATCTAAGAGTCATGCGTGTTGCTCCAGCTTCTTACGATTTAAAGGCTTGCTTGCAGAGTGATTCAGCAAATTCCTGGCTCAGCGATCTTTCAGCATCTGCCATACCGGCAGCCGCTAAGATCCCGCCACCGCCAACAGATTCTGAAACGTCGTAGTCACCGACCACCTGATTAGTCCCCGGCTAAATAAGCTTTGCGGTTCCCTGCAATTCAGCCCCATCACCTAGCAGGATGGTCATCGCGGCGTTCTGCCCCTTAAACCTTGTTACATTAACCTCTAAACGCAACGGTTGAGATCCTGTAGCGCAGGTATTTAGTTCTTGTCGCAGAACCTGCGGCATTATTGTCGCCAACTCTCGGCCTTTGACGCCATTTGCGATAGTCACATTAATGGAGTCGACGTGCGCACCTTTGGCAACTGCCGGGTCCATGTGTTTTACAGTTTCAGCCCCACCTGAATAGATGCAGCCCGACAAGACGGCACCAGTTACAGCCAGCACCAAATAACGCAATACTTTAGAAATCACAGAACACCCCCTAAAAACGAACCTCCCGGTGGAGCCGTCCGGCTCCACCGACCGTTGAATTTTACTATAACGGGGCCGTTTTATCCAGCAGCCTGTAGTTTACTTAGCGCATCTGCCAGCTTGGCCTTTTCGGCTTCTGCGATCGCTTTGCGCTCGCGCTGCTCGTCGATCACTGCTTGAGGCGCCTTGGAGATGAATTTTTCATTTCCAAGCTTGCCATCAATCTTTTTGATCTCGCCGTCGAGCTTTGCCATCGCCTTTTTGAGGCGCTCTTTCTCAGCCGAAAGATCGATAACGTCAGCAATTGGAAGCCCACCCGTGGCTTCATCGACGACAAACTGTAAGGAGCCTTCCGGTAGCTCAGCACAGATGGAGACGTCTGACAGCCGTGCCATCCGGCACAAAAGATCGTTGTGGCGCGTAAGACGTTCTTCCGTGGCGGCATTTGCGTCTTTGAGAATGAGTGGAATTTTCGCTCCTGCTGGAACGTTCATTTCCGCCCGAACAGAACGCACTTCGTTGATCAATCGGATCAGCCAGTCCATCTCCGCATCGGCCTGCGCATCCACCAAGCCATTGTGGCGCGGCCATTCACTCAACATGAGCATGGTTTCGCGCGGCGTTCCGACTTCGCCCGTCTTCTGCCAAAGCTCCTCTGTCAGGAACGGCATGAACGGATGCAGGAGTGTTGTGGCCTGGTCCAGAACCCAAGCAGCGGTTGCGCGGGTTTCAGCCTTTGCAGATTCGTCGTCGCCCTGGAGCAAAGGTTTGGCGAGTTCCACATACCAGTCACAGAAGATATTCCAGATGAACCGATAGGCGGCATTTGCTGCCTCGTTGAAGCGATAGGCTTCAATCTCTTCTGTAATCTTGTCAGCCGTTTTTTGAACCTCACCGGCGATCCACTGATTGAGAGTCTGCTGGACGTTGGAAGGGTCGAACTCGGCAACACGAACACAGCCGTTCATTTCGCAGAAGCGCGCTGCATTCCAGAGCTTGGTACCAAAATTCCGATAGCCCTCAACCCTGGACGTAGAGAGTTTAACATCCCTGCCCTGAGCCGCCATTGCCGCAAGCGTAAAGCGCAGCGCATCCGCTCCATACTCATCGATCAGACCCAATGGGTCGACAACATTGCCTTTGGACTTGGACATCTTGGCGCCATGCTCATCGCGCACAAGTGCGTGCACATAGACCGTGTGGAATGGCACATCCTTCATGAAATGAAGCCCCATCATCATCATTCGGGCGACCCAGAAGAAAATGATATCAAAGGCGGTTACCAAAACATCCGTCTTGTAGTGGCGGGCGAGCTCCGGTGTTTCCTCAGGCCAGCCTAATGTCGAAAACGGCCAAAGACCTGAAGAGAACCAGGTGTCGAGCACATCCTCGTCTCGGGTGAGCACAACATCCTGGCCGTGTTTTGCCCGGGCAAGCTTGTAGGCTTCGTCTTCGTCGTGAGCGACAAATATCTCTCCGTCCGGCGTATACCAAGCCGGGATCTGGTGTCCCCACCACAGCTGGCGCGAGATACACCAGGGCTGAATATTCCGCATCCATTCGAAATAGGTTTTACCCCAGGTCTTGGGAACAAACTGGGTCTGACCACGCTCAACAGCTTCGATCGCCGGCTTTGCAAGCGTCGGCGCATCAACATACCACTGGTCTGTGAGCCAAGGCTCAATCACATCATTGGAGCGATCCCCATAAGGCACCATCAGTGTGTGATCATCAATTTTGTCCAAAAGGCCAAGTGCATCGAGATCTGCCACGATCGCCTTTCGAGCGACATAACGGTCCATGCCCCGATATTTTTCAGGCACTTCATCATTGAGGCAGGCTTTCGCATCCAGAATATTGATCTTTGGCAAATCGTGCCGACGCCCTACTTCAAAATCATTGAAGTCATGTGCCGGCGTAATCTTCACCGCACCAGATCCTTGCTCAGGATCGGCGTGCTCATCAGCCACGATAGGGATCAAACGTCCGACAAGTGGCAAAACAACGTTTTTACCGATCAGGTCTTTGTATCGTTCATCATCTGCGTTCACCGCAACGGCGGTGTCGCCCAGCATGGTTTCAGGTCGCGTGGTGGCAACGATAATATACCGGCCCTCTTCACCCTCAATCGGATAACGGAAGTGCCACAGGCTGCCCTGAACCTCTTTCTGCTCAACCTCGAGATCAGAAATGGCAGTGCCCAAAGTCGGGTCCCAGTTTACCAGGCGCTTGTCCTTGTAAATCAGTCCTTCTTTGTGGAGTTGGACAAAGACTTTTTGGACCGCCTTTGAAAGTCCTTCGTCCATGGTGAAGCGCTCGCGACTCCAATCACAAGATGCACCAAGGCGCCGCAGCTGCGTGGTGATTGTCCCGCCGCTCTCTTCTTTCCACTTCCAGATCCGCTCGACAAACGCCTCGCGGCCCATATCGCGTCGGCCAATATTGCCTTCTTCTGCCAATTGACGCTCTACGACCATCTGTGTCGCAATGCCCGCATGGTCGGTGCCCGGCTGCCAGAGCACATCCTTTCCCCGCATCCGCTCGAAACGAACGAGTATGTCCTGGAGCGTGTTGTTGAGCGCATGGCCCATATGCAGGGACCCGGTCACATTGGGTGGCGGAATGACGATGGTATACGGCGCCGCCCCCTCTTCAACACGTTTCGGGTCACCGGCCTTAAATGCACCAGAGGATTCCCAGGTTTTGTAGAGCCGTTCTTCAACGTCCTGCGGACGAAATGTCTTTTCCAGCATGGAAAGTCTCGTAATTTCAAAGGAAAGCGAGCCTGAGGGCTTTGAATCAGCAAAAATAGGCCGCTTTGAGTGGCCGTTACAGCATAAGGGATGCCAGCCCGCAAGGGCTGGCCATCCGAGACTGTCTCAGACATGAAATGTGGGTCAGGCGCGGTTTGGACGATGCCTCGCCCAAGGCCGAAAGGTGGTGAAACCTAGCGACCGCGCCGGGCGACTCGCTCGATTTCTTCGCGAACCATGCGCTCTACAAGGTCGGGCAGGTTCTGATCCATCCAGTCCTTGAGCATCGGTCGGAGCATATCCGCCACCAGGTCCTCAAGGGTCTTGGATTCCCCACTAGACGTAAGGAGAGAGCTTGTCAGAGCCCCGAAAGCGGCGGCTGTAGCAGTCTCAGTCGTCCCGGATATGAGGGATGAATCATGCTCATTTACTGCAACCGGCTCAGGAAGCGGTTCTGGCTCAGGCGCGCCCTCTTCTTCGGGCTCCTCAAAAGGATCGCCGAAATCAATATCATCTTCAATCTCTTCTGCAGCAGCTTCAACTTCTACAACAGGTTCTGGTTCGGGCGCTGCCTCAAGCTCCATAGGCTCTTCTTCAGGCTCAGGTTCCGGGTCGGGTTCAGGCGTTGGCTCTGGTTCGGGCTCTGGTTCTTCGACAACCATCTCCGTGAGGTCCATTACGTCCTCCTCCTCAGCAACAGATTCGGGCTCAGAAGCGGGTTCAGCGGCAAGGTCCTCTGCGGCCGCTTCCGTTTCGCCACCTTCCTCGTCATCCTCAGAAATAATCCGGCGAATGGAGGCCAGGATTTCTTCCATTGTTGGTTCTGGGCTTTCGGCTTCGTCGCTCATATCGACCGCATCCTACTTCTACTTTGGACAGCCCAGTCTGACTGGGCGGAAACTTTGAAAATCTTAGGGCAGCAGCGCAGCAATGCCAACTGAAGCCATGTCTTTAAACGACTATTCGTCGTTAGTACCCCATCCCACCCATTGGTGCTTAACATCTTCATAATTTTCGACAGGATCGTAATAATCAACGCTGAGACCGAGGTCGCGGGCACCCAGCTGACCAACAGCTGAAAGCAAGCCGTAGCCCGCCACATATTCGTCTCGTTCGGCTGTCACGAGGGAAACCTGACTATCCAGAAGCTCTTGCTCAGCGTCCAGCACATCAAGAGTCGTACGTGACCCGACCTGTGCCTCCTGCCGAACCCCGTCGAGCGCAATCTCGTTTGCACGAACCTGTTGGCGGTTGGAGACGATTGCAGACCGCGTGGCTCTGAGCTGTTCCCATGCATTGCGAACGGCTTCTTCAACCTGACGCAAAGTATCTGCTACCTGAAGCTTGCTCTGACTTTCCAGATGCTTTGCTTCCCGGATAGCTGAATATTGCGACCCTGACTGATAAAGGGGAATTGTAATCGTGCCCAGTACCCGCGTTGTTGTTGAACGCGATGTCGTGCTCGACGGTTCCTCTGAATGCTCATATGAGGCATCCAAGGATACTGTCGGCAGCAGGCCACCTTTTGCCGCTGTCACTGCATGACCTGCAGCCCTTTCAGAATGCCGAGCGGCTTCCAATGCCGGGTTGGCTGAAATCGCCAGCTGCATCGCTTCTGCTTCACTCTGGGGTAGTGCAGGCAATGGTGGCGCAGGTTCAAGAGAGCCAGGCGTCTGGCCCACAACTCGCTCATAAGCAGCACGGCTCGCAATAAGGGCAGCTTCTGCGGCAATCAGATTAGTGTCAGAAAGGCTGAGCCGGGCCTCAGACTGAGCCACGTCTGTGCGTGTGATTTCACCTACGCGAAACCTGTCTTGTGACGCTTCAAGCTGCCGCCTAAGCACCTCTACGTTCTTTCTACGAAGGTCGACGACAGCAATATCTCGCACGACGTCCATATAGGCTGTTACCGCATTGAGTAGCGTGGTTTGCTCCACATTCCGCAAATTTTCCCTACCTGCCTCAATTGAGGCTTCGGCTCGGCGCGCACCATAAAGAGTACGACCGCCCGTAAAGAGATTTTGAGATAGAGAAAGGGTGCCGGTCATCGGGTCAAATGTCTGCTTGCCACCAAAACCTGCCAGGGGAATGGAAGAGATTGAGTCTGTTTCCACACTCCCAAACGAGCCGGTCGCTGATAGGGATGGACGCCAGCCGGACAGCGCCTGAGGAACCTGTTCGTCGGTCGCGCGGAGCCCTGCTCGCTGAGCCAAAAGTGCCGGATTTGACTGATATGCGGCAGCCAGAGCATCAAACAGGTTTTCGGCATGAGAAGGCGAAGTAAATGCGATGGCGCTAAGCGCGACACCGCTCAGCAAACGCACGACATTCGCCTTAAGCAAAGAAGCCATGCGTTTCTTACGCGGTCCTGAACGTGTCATTTTACCCTCTCCCAGACAGAATTTTGCTCACGCAACTCCGCCGTACCAACTGCTTTATCCGGTCTATTCAGCCACATAGTGTGTCGAAAATGGTAACCGGGCTATTAACCTTAGCGGAACATAAACACAGACGATAATGTGGGAAATAGCATCAGAAAGTAAAGGTTTCTGCGACTTCAAATCCAGGAAGCGGGTGAATACCTGCCTCAAATCCGTCCCAGTGGGTCGATTGCGCACCACTTTTCACGTAAACGCGCGCTTTCCCAACATTTCCCTCTCTGACAACGCCAACAAGCCGACCGCCTTCTTTTAACTGATCAAGCAACTCCGACGGGACAAACGGCACAGATCCATTGAGAAAGATCACGTCAAAAGGACCCTGCTTGGTATTTCCTTCCGGCAGAGACCCTTCAATGACGGCCGCGTTGTCGACGCTAAGGTCAAGAAGCGTGGCACTGGCTTTTTCCGCGAGGTCCGAATCGCACTCAATTGCAACAACCGTGTCTGTGAGGTCAGCCAGCAAGGCTGTCGAATAACCTGTCGCCGGTCCAATATCCAACACTAGGTCCGAGGATGATAAGGACGCGAGCTCCATGAGTTTGCCTAAAACCCGTGGGTCCATAAGAAAGCGACCTGGCTCCCCATCAGATGCCTCTTTCACACACAGATCATCCCCCAGATAGGCAATCGAACGCTTTGCTTCCGGCACGAACTGCTCTCGTGGAACACGGTTCATCGCCGCAAGAATGCGATCATCCGTAACACCGGAGGTCATTACGTAAGCCTCCACCATGTTTTTTCTGGCAGCGTCCAACTCGCTCATTGTCCCTCTAACTAAGACCTTGAATTGTCTAAGCGCCGATAATGCCGACAGCGGCAAAAGCAACGCGAGTCCCTGCAGGTTTATACTGGTCGACGCACCCAAAAACAATTGGATTTAAAGCGGTAACGACACCGCAGTTCATAAGTTCTGAGACGATTTCTTCATTGTAGCGCCTGCCCGAACTTGGTATATCCCCGCTGCCGGGCTGTAATTTGCCAGGTTGAGAGGCCACGTGGCGGAGTGGTTACGCAGCGGATTGCAAATCCGTGTACCCCAGTTCGATTCTGGGCGTGGCCTCCAGTTTTTTTTCTTTAATCAGCTAGATGTTGGCGCCGCGGCGGTTTAGGCAGCAAACCCGTCTGGGTGCCCTGCAATGCCCCCAACTGGCCGCGCGCGCCTGTTGGTTCCCTCCGAATTGATCCGGACATAGGCGATCCCACCCCAGACAAGCCCCATCAACAGATACACATGTCGCCAATTATCGATGTCGATAAGGAAGGCTTCGGCGGCATGAGCGGTAAAAGTAGCAACCGCAACAATCTGAAGACCCTGAAACGGCGTTCCAACAAAACATGCCCTGAATCCCAGAATCATGGTGGAGAGCATAAGTCCAATGAATGCGATTCCCGAAAGCCATCCGCCAGCGAGGAATACATTGAGGTAAACGTTGTGCGGGTCAATGCCGACGATCTTGGCCCATTGTGAGGGACCTATGCCGAGCGGTTGTTCGATGATTGTCTGGATTGCCTGTTCCTGAACCGCAAACCTGCCGCCCTCCTCCGACACATCATAGGACTGAGTGAGAGAAAATCGTTCTTCGAAAAGCTCAGAGACAACATCCGACGACAATGCCCAGGCCACAACAACAGCTGCCAAAACACCAATCAAAGAAACCGCCAGGGTGAGACGTGCGATTTGCCGTGCCGATGTCGCCGTCATCCAGGTCAGAACCAGGAAAATGCCACCTGCAAAAATGAGATTACCCCAAGCGCCGCGCGAAAAACTGAGAAAAATTGCGAGAAATAGCAGCCCGACAACTGGCACAAGCAAAAGATCGCGCCGCCGGGATGACATCGAAAGTCGATAGATTAGAAAGAGTATCGGCCCCACGAGAAAGGGGCCAAAGACATTAGGATCATTGAAGGTACTGCGGACTCGGCTGAACTTCAGGAAGTTCTCTGCGTTGGGCATCACCCCAAAATAGGCCGCGCACCCAATCGCAGCCGCGATAGCAGCCGCCAGGGTGTAGGCCCACCAGATAATAGCTAGATTGCGCATTGGATTTGCGACGACAAGGGCAGCAAAGAACAACATGCTCAAGACGAGATAGGTGGAGACCAAAAGAAAGTCTGTAACTCTCTCAATATAAAGTGCACCAATTCCAGAAAACGCATATCCAAGCAAAAGCAGTCCCCAGAGGATTGCTGGCAAACGTAGGTCTTTTGGAAAACGAAGCCCCACCGCAAAGGTGAAAGCCATGGTCAGTACTAAAAGCAAATCATAGGGCGCTGGCGTTGATGACGAACCGCTGGATTGCGTGCTGACATAGAAGCCGGTTGTGAGCGTCAGGAAAAGCAGAGCACTACAAATGATGGTCCACAGCGTGTGCCCGCCCGTGCGGCCCGCATCCCTTGCGCCCCCAACATCAAGCTGCCATCCATCCATTGCATTGCCTTAATAAGCGTTTTCGCCCTTTAGCAGCGCCCAAGGGGTCCGCAGGATGATGTAAAGATCAAACAGAAGCGACCAGTTATCGATATAGAAGAGATCATATTCAGTCCGGCGACGAATTTTTTCATCTGTGTCGGTCTCACCACGCCAACCATTGATTTGTGCCCATCCAGTGATACCGGGCTTTACACGATGCCGGGCAAAATAGCCGTCAACCACGTCGCCATAGAGTTGGTCTGCTGCCTTCGCCAGAACCGCATGAGGCCGAGGGCCGACCATCGACATATCGCCTTTGAGGACCGTGATAAGTTGTGGCAATTCATCAATACTGGAACGCCTTAGAAAACGCCCAACTCTTGTCACTCGGTCATCATCGGCGGTTACGAGTTTTTCCGCATTCGCGTCTTGGTTGGCATGGGACAGGGTCCTGAACTTGTAGACTTCGACAAGCTCGTTGTTGAACCCATATCGTCGCTGTTTAAAAAAAACAGGTCCCTTACTGTCCAGTTTGATCGCAACAGCAACGCCGATAAAGATAGGAAGGGACGCAATCAACATAGCGCCGGCAATGATCCGGTCTGAAACGGTCTTCACGACATAGTCCCAGTCGGTCAGTGGTTTTTTATAGATATCAAGAAACGGTACATTCCCAATGTAACTGTATGTGCCTGATTTGAACCGCAACCTTGAATCCAGAGCGCTCAGACGAATATCAACAGGAAGCACCCAGAGCTTACGTAGCAGCTCCAGCATTCGACTCTCTGCCGTCATAGGCAGCGCAACAAGCAGCATATCGATCCTGTTTGACCGCGCAAACCGAACCAGCTCGTCAAAGCTGCCAAGCTTTTTAATGTCCTGGATTGTTTCTGGCACCCGGTCTGACGACCGATCATCGAAAACACCACATATGTTGATGTAGTGCACGTCAGAATCTTTAAGTGCGTCTATAAGGCGTTGGCCCGTTTGCCCCCCACCAACCAGCACCACGTTTTGTTGCAGCCTGCCCTGCTCAGCCCAACCACCGATGATTGAATGGGCCACAGTGCGAACAGTTGCGATACCAATGAGTCCGCTCAGGAACCATCCCGCTAGCCAAATGCGCGAAAGGCTCTCGCTCTCCTTCAACAGAACTGAGGATATGAGCCCAACAATGAAAACTGCCGTCCAGGTGGCGCACGCGGAGCGAATGGTTCCCCACTGCATTTGCAAAACAGCAACGCGGTAGAGGCGCGAAAAATCGCTCGCCAGAACATATGCGATAGGCAAGCCAATTGTGAGAACAGCGTAAAAGGCAAGCGCGTCCCAAATGTGGGACCCGACATAGCCCCAAGCAATTCCCGCCCCAACGCCCATGAGCACCAATGTCTCTACCAGCCGAAGCGTGCCCCTGACGACGGTCGGTGAAATTGAAGATTGAACCTTTGAGCGCCGATCAATTTTTGGCACTGGCCCTGTGGGACGGCCTTCCCGGTCAAATCGTCTCCCAGATATCGGTTTCGACATATCTGAAGCAATTGACGCATCGGCAGGTGCACCATGTTGTGTTGGGTGGCTGTCTGTCATTCTGCTGCGTCCAGTTTTGCCGGTGACGATGTGGCTGAATGTTCATTGATTTTTTCAGAAATCTCTAACAGGGCGCCTCTGTAAACGGCAGCAACGCCTGCAGCCATGCCATTTAGAGAGAAGTGATCTCTTACATGCGCACGAAGTTTGCCAGCCTCCCGAAGCTGCAGAGATTCATGGTCTAGAAAATGCTCCATCGCCTGCTGCAAAGCCTGTGCATTGCCGGGTTTGATGAGACGATTGGCAAGAGGACCAAATATTTCTGGAATGCCTCCCGTAGAGGTCGCGATCAAGGGCCTTCCTGCGGCAGCTGCCTCCAGTGCAACGTAAGGGAATGAATCGTGATGGGAGGGAAGCACCACGGCTCGCGCCCGAGCAAAAGCATCCCTGGCTGGGACCTTACCCAAAATACGTACTGACTGTGTGAGTGATCGAGCCTCCACGTCAGCGGTAAAAGCGACCATGTCGGGACCATCTCCGGCCACATCCACAGTGACGGGGCGCCGTGTAGCAATCTCCGCAACCGCATCCAACAGCGTAAAAATGCCTTTGAGCTCGCGTATCTCACCCAGGAATAGAAAATCTGCCGGATCATCTTTGACCGAAACGCGCGCGAACTCGTATTCAGCAAGGCCGTTGTGGACAACCTGTGTGTTTACCGGTAACTCGCCAAAACGCTGCGCGAAGACTGATCGCGCAAAATCAGATTCGAAAATAAGCCCATCTGTACATTTGAACATCAGCCTCTCAGCAAGTCCAAACACCACGCCTACTAAGCTGTTGGGGGCATAATGGATGCTCCCTCCGTGAGGTGTGTAAATGCGTGCCAAAGCCTTAGAACTTGGCGTACATCGGGCAAGCAATCCGCCCTTCGCCCCATGCCCGTGCAATATGTTGGGCGCCAGGTCACGAACCTTATGTGCAGTTGCCACCAGGGCTTTGATATCGCTAAGACCAGGCATTCTACCCAAACCGATGCGGGTAACTCCAAGTTCGCAGTGTTTTTCCAACTCCGCGATACGCTCTCGCGTTTGGCAATCGTTTGGCTCGTCAGCACAAAGCACACCCACAGCATTCCCGGCATCATATTGCGCCTCAGCGAGATCGCAGACGTGACGGAAAAGTCCACCGACCGGCGCACGCAGACAGTGAAGAATTCGAAGGGACTCTGTTGGAACGAGGGTGCTCATGACAAACCTCAGAAATACCTCTCGCGGATGAGGATGGTGTCACCTGGGCGGATAGCCGCTGTCGTCTCAACACCTAACTCGACGATGCGATCGCCAAGGTTGCGGGTTAGGCGCGCAACATTCGTGTTCGCGCGAAAAGTGTACCCACCGGCAATCGCTACAGCTGTATTGACGGTCATGCCCGCGACGAACGGATACTGCCCAGCGCTATTTACCTCGCCAAGAATGAAGAAAGGTCGGAAGTTCAACACTTCCACACTGACGCTGGGATCGCGTAGCAATGTTTGAGACAGCACGCTTACCAGAGAAGTTTCCAGCTCGTCTGGCGTCAGCCCCCTCGCCTGCACGGCTTGGATGAGCGGCATTGAAATCTCGCCGGCACCGTCCACTGCATATTCGCCCGTCAAGTCTTCCTGCCCGAAGACGATGACCCGAAGACGATCCCCACTGTCCAGCCGATAGGGCGCATTTTGGCCTGCGATCGGCGTTTCCGACAGGATGCCTGTGTTCGAACAAGCCCCCAACAGACCAACAATTATTGCAATAATAAAAAACCGGCTCATAGCGGGCCTTTTTCTTGATCCTGAAATTGGGGTCCACGCTAGACCGAATTCGTTAAGACTTTCCGACCAGGTGCCCTTCTTCAAAACCTGCGTAAACCATCTAAAGGCAGTAATTCATTGACGCTCAGGCGAACCGTTAAGCATTCCGTTACCTAAACACCGTCTACTCAGGCCTCGTGAACAAGTTCGGATTTTCGGACCTGTCAATATCTGTGTGTGCGGGAATTAGAACCAGGTTATGAGCGACACGTCAGTCACACCTCCCATGAACGGGTATACGCCCTCCCAGGCCGCACCCCGCGCTGACGCGAATTTCGGCGACCGACGCCGCGCACCCACAAGTAGCGATATCGATCCATGGGATCTTTTGAGGGCCATATGGTCCCGCAAAGAACGTCTTCTGCTGCTCTTTGTGGTCTTTCTGACAATCGGTGCGTTTTGGGTTCTGACCATGCAGCCGACATATGTCGCTGAGTCTCAGGTCTCCATTAAGCCGCGTTCAGGTGAGATTTCTCGCTTCGACACACCTGAGAGGCCGCAGCAGGCCGATCCGATTTCGATTGAGAGTGAGGTTCAGATACTGACGTCTGGCGCGCTTGTGCCCGCTCTGGTTCGAAAACTGAACCTGCACCAGCTGCCAGAATTCAATCCAGCGCTACGTAGTGGTGGAGCATTTTCCCAACTGCTCCAGATCTTCGGTGTGACATCGAAACCACGGCGCGCGTCTGTCGCAGAGATCACCGAGAATGTGCTCGACCGGCTATCGGTCTATCGCCGTGGAGAGAGCCGCGTCATCGCGATCAGCTTTACGTCAACCGATGCAAAGCGAGCAGCGGCTCTTTCGAATGCTTATGCAGAAATCTACATTGCCCAACAGGTTGCCGCAGGCAATGCGGTGAACGCAGAAGCAACTGCGTGGCTAAAAGAGCAAATTGATAACCTTCGGGATGAGGTTGCACTTTCTGAGGCGGCCGTCGAGCAGTTTCGGGGCAGTACAGGCCTTTTTCCCGCTAACAACACGACATTGCCCCGCGAAGAGCTCTCGCAGCTGAGTGCACAATTGGTACAGGCCCAGGCAGACCGTACCTCCGTCATGGCTCGCCTGTCGCTTGCCAAAGAACTCGTCGACACTGAGGGCGCCATCGACACCACCGCCGAGGTCTTGGCGTCTCCGCTCATCCAAAACCTTCGTCAACAAGAAGTGCAGTTGCGGGCCCAGATCGCTGAGCTATCGGCAACGCTTCTTCCTTCCCACCCCCGCATGAGGACGTCGCAGGCAAATCTGCAGGACCTGAGGCTTCAGATTGGCCGTGAAGTCGCAAAGCTCATCCGCAGCATGGAAAACGAAGCGCATATTTCCAACGAACGCGTGCGTACTTTGAGTGAGCGTGTCGGTCGATTGAAAGGTCGAATGGCACGGCTCGGTCAGCAGGAAGTTGAACTTCGTGCCCTCGAGAGAGAAGCAGTGGCAAACCGCACGTTGCTTGAGCAGTTCCTCGGGCGCTATGAAGCCGCCAGTGCAAGAGCATCTGCTGACGGTTCTGTTGCCAATGCGACCATTGTCTCACGGGCACCGGTGCCAACAGGCCCTGCCGCGCCCAATCGCAAATCAGCGATGATCCTTGCAATCATCGGATCAGCGTTTGGTGCCGTTGCTCTCGTGTTTCTGATAGAGGCAATGGCACCAGGCTTTCGGACTGCTGAACAGATCGAACGCCAGACAGGCATGCCTTTCCTAGGTACGATACCAGCAATTAGTGGCGCAAAATCATCGGCTGGCATCGCCGCCAACACAATTCGCAACCCCTACGGCTACATTGCAGAGGCACTCCGGCGGCTGCAATCAAATCTCTTAATGGCCCGCATCAACGGTAAGCCTGCCAGGACTCTGCTCGTAACCTCTGCCGTTGACGGCGAGGCAAAAAGCGGTGTCGCTGGCGGTCTCGCCCGTTTGATGGCTCAGAGCGGCTACCGCGTCCTCCTTATCGACGCCGATCTTCGGCGCCCAGGTGTCAATCAAACACTGGGCCTTCATCCTACATGGGGGCTCTCGGAAGTCCTGAGTGGCCGCGTGGAGTTTGAACGCGTGGTTGTCCGGGATCACGCTTCACCGCTTCATATATTGCAAGCTGGAAGCCAGGTGGCTAATCCGACTTCTCTGCTTGGATCATCCCGGATGACATGGATGATGTACGCCCTTGTCCAAAACTACGACTATGTTGTGATTGATGGACCGCCGGTACATTCCGCATCAGAAGCCCCGGTCCTGTCACAACTAACCGACGTTACTGTGATGTGTGCCAAATGGGGCGCGACGAACCGCCGATCCGTCATGCGAGCTCTTAAATCTCTCGCGGCAGCCTCAACACGCCGGGTAGGCGTCTTCCTGACAGGAGTAGACCAGCGGCAGTACCGCCGACTCACAGACGACGCAGCAGACGTCTAAAAACTACTGATTACGTCACTGCAAACTTTCCGCGAAGTTTTGTAAAACTATCCCAAAGCACAGGCGTCTGCTTGATCATCCGTTTTGCGGAAAGAAGCGCGCATGTTTTGATCAAGGCGACACGACCCTTAAAGCTTTCCGCTGACAAATGGTCGTGGAGGTCGATTGCCGTCTCACACCACTCATGCTTGTACCGCTCATCCCCAATGGTGAAGTCAAACGTATCTACGCCTCGACCAACAGCCCATTTCATCGTCTCGACGAGCGCCTGCACACCAGGAGCAAATCGGCCGAACTTAGGGCCATCATAGCTTGCCAACAGGTAGTAGAAGCGCCCTTTATGCACGAGGCCCCAATTACCCGCGACATAAGCGCCTGCTACTTCCATATGGGAAACATGCGCAATACCTTCTGAGCCGGACTTTAGTGCAAGGGCCTTGTAGAAATCGGCATAGCCTGGCTTTGCGAGGAAATCGTTCGCACCCATTGCTTTCAGCGCTGCTGATTTTAGCTCAACAAGTTTCTCAACGGAGGCTTCGATGTCTTTCGCTGATTTGGGGTGCACATAAACGGTCTCCCCCATCGCTTCGAGCTTTTTCCGACGACTGCGAAAATGCCGCTTTGCTTTGGCAGTCCGTTTCTCATCGTAATAGGCATCAAAGTCACCGCCCATTGATGTCATGTGCGCGCCGCTGGCGTTGAGCTTGGTGCCCAACTCAAGGAAAGGATTCGGCTGACCGTCAATCATGGCAGGCTGACGCATCAGTTCCGCAATGTCATAAGCAGGCAGAACGGCCTGAATGTCTTCCCACAGTTTTGAGAATTCGCCAGGGGCCACATGTTCCAGGAAATTGGGAGCCAGAAGGGGTCCGTTATAGTCGTTCAAGTCTCCTCCAAGCCATCCGAGCTTTTTCAGAGGACCACAATTTTCAATGCCCAAAGGCAAGATCATCAATGGTTTGGCTTTTGACCCCCAAGCAACAACGATCTGCAGGTCGAACCCAGCTTTGGAGCCAATATGCTCGTACCAGGTCTCCAGGAAATCAAATGTCTGGAAGGCGAAACCGTCAGCGACTTGCTCAAACCGGCGCCAAACGGCCTCCACAGATGAAAACTCATTGTGGACAGACAGAAGGACCGACGGACGAGCTTCATAAGCAGTTTCTTTGGCCGATCCACCGACGATTGGTGCGTAGGTGATCTTCTGTGCAGAAAGGGACATGGGGGTGGCTTCCTGATTTCTTGTGTTTCGATCTGGCACACTCTTGTGTTCCAGAAACCCAGCATTCCTGTCTTTTCTCAGTTTTAGACAACCAAACTGCGGTTCATGCCGAGAAATGCAAAAACCATGACAGAAGCAAGTATTGGCTTAAGCCGCTACTTGGCCAGAATAAGCGACCTTAGCTTCGTGAAGCTGGTCCAAAGAAACGGTGTTTGTTTGGTGATGCGCTTTAGCGCAAGAAAGGTTGCCTGTTTGAGAATGACGAGTGACCCCTGCCGTGTTCTGGCTTTCAGGTGATCGTAAAGATCAATTTTGGTTTCACACCAGTCGTACTTGTAGTGCTCGTCACCAATTGTGAAATCGAACACTCTAACATCCCTTTCAACTGCCCATTTCATGGTTTCCACCAGCGCTTGAACACCGGGAGCATAGCGCCCAAATTTTGCTCCGTCATAGCTTGGCAACACATAGTAGAACCGGTTTCTGTGAATTAAGCCCCAGCTTCCCGCTGCGTATTCGCCCGCAACCTCAAGGTGCGAAACATGCGCAACACCGTCCGCACCTGACTTCACTGCGAGTGCTCTGTAGAAGTCCTCATACCCTGGACTGGCAAGAAAATCCTTGGCACCCATTGCTCTTAGGGATTTCGATTTGAGACTAACGAGTTTTGCGACGGATGCGGAGATAGCCTCGTCTGTTTCCGGGTGCACATATTTAATCTCCCCCGTTTCTTCCAGCTTCTTACGGCGGCTCCGTAAAGATCGCCTGGCCTTCGAGTTTCGCTTGGTGTTGTAATAGGTATCAAAGTCGCCGCCCAACTCAGTCATATGTGCGCCGCTGGCATTGAGTTGTGTCGGAAGCTCCAAAAAAGGGTTTGCTTGCTGGTCGACTTCCGCTGGCTGACGCATGAGTTCAACCAAATCATGGTCCGGCAGGCAGGACAGAATGTCCTCCCAAATGAGAGAGAATTTTCCTGGAAGAACACGCTCAGAGAAATTGTGGGCGATGAGCGGCGCGTTGTAGTCATTAACGCCTTCACCGAGCCAGATCAGCTTACGGACAAATGGACCATTCATGATGCCAAGCGGCAAAAGCATAAGCGGCACTGCACCAGCATCCCAGACTACGACAATCTGGAGATCGATCTTTGAACGATGCCCTATATGTTGGTACCAGGTTTCTAGAAAATCGAAGGTCTGGAATGCAGAGCAGCCAGCGGCCTTTTCAAACTGCCGCCAAATGGCTTCAACAGATGAAAACTCAGTGTGAACAGACACCAAAACGGACGGACGGTCTGTTGATTTCGAGCTGCCGACATTATTCTCGATAAACCTGTCAGGCGCTGTTTCTTCAAAATCAAGCGACATTCAATCTTCCCCTATGGGCACCTGTCTCATTCTGAAACGCGTTTACGCTCCACAAATTGACGTTTCGCAATCATTTCTCAATTAAAGACAGTCAAGCTGCCGACCATGCCAACCAATGCAAAGGGCATGCATCTTTTGATGTATGCCCCTAATGAGCTTTGATCGGATGCAAACACAAACGCCATGAGCCTGAAATCAACACTCTTTCGCTCAGCACTATTGACGTTGCACAAGTCGGGTCTCCATAGCCTGAGTCCGCCCAGCCTGTCCGGCGTCGGTATTGTGTTCATGCTGCACAGGGTGCGACCTGCCCCAGAGCACGACGGATTTGCCCCAAACGCCCTCTTGGAGATCACGCCGGAATATCTCAATGCGGTTCTAACGACCGTGTCCGCTCTAAATTACGATCTTGTGAGCATGGACGAGGCCCATCGGCGCTTACAGCAGCGCCGCTTTGATCGAAAGTTTGCCGTCTTCACCATGGATGACGGGTACAAAGACAATCTTGCATTTGCAGCGCCCATTTTTGCCAAACATCGGGCCCCCTTTACCGTTTACCTGAGTTCAGGCATGCCAGACGGAACGCTTGATCTGTGGTGGATGGGACTGGAGGCTGCAATTCGTGCCCAGAGCACCTTGGATTGGCGCTGGTCCGGCGTTCGGTACGAGCTCTCCATGGAGTCTGTGGCGCAGAAGCAATCTGCCTTCGAGACCCTCTATTGGCCCTTGAGGAACCTGCCGGAGTTCGATCAGCGGATCGCAATACGAGACCTGGCCAGACATTGTGGCGTGGATATGAAGCAGCTCACCCGCGAGTGCGCGCTTACCTGGGATGAGGCCAGAGAACTTTCAAACCATGCTTATTGCAGCCTCGGTGCCCACACGGTCGATCATTTTGCACTTTCCAGACTGTCTGAGACGGAAGCGCGCCGGGAGCTTGTTGAGGGCGCGGAACGCATTAAACAGGAAACCGGCGATTGGCCGCGTCATCTGGCTTTTCCATATGGTGATAGCGGATCTGCAGGAGCTCGCGAGTATGAGCTGGCGCAATTTTTGGGGTTCGACACAGCCGTGACCACACAGAAGGGCTTTCTGACGGGAGCTCATGGGGCAAACCCTTATGCTATCCCTAGATTGTCTCTGAACGGTGACTATCAGGATCTAAGGATGCTGGAAGTGTTGATGAGCGGCCTCCCATTTGCGCTGGCAGGTCTCTTACCGTCTGTCGAGACCGCCTGACCGCCGTTCCGCCCGTTTTCGCTGCCTCCGCCGCCCTAGCCGCACCTCTACCTGACGCCGCCAGCGCCGCACGGCATGAAGATCAGCCGACAGAAACAGGATGCCGAGCGGAATCATCCAGAAACCCAAAATCGGCAAAAATCCCAAAATTCCCCCAATGACGAGAAGAACGCCAGCAACCATCCGAATCGGAGCAGAGCCAGGTAAGGGAATCTTCCGTCCATTGAACTTGATAAACGCCAAAAATCTCTCCGAAACACTCACTCACAGGTCAACAAACCGCTCCAGACCCACCAGTTAGGCACGAAACGCGAAAACCACAAGAATTTTAAAGTTTTGACGACAATTTCGGGCTAGCAAGGCGGGGTGCGGTTTGCTATATGCACCGCTCATTGACGGAACAATCCGCCAATCTGATCCCCGGTAGCTCAGTTGGTAGAGCAGTCGGCTGTTAACCGACTTGTCGCTGGTTCGAGTCCGGCCCGGGGAGCCAGTTTGAAACGGCCAGAACATATGTTCTGGCCGTTTCCTTTTGTCCAATCCCTACCGAGCTTCTTTGGTCCCAGCCTGCTTGAGGCCCTGACCTGCCCCGACCAAATAATTTTTGGTCCAGCCACCGGGCGCCAAGTCCAAGGTGGAACGGAACAATGCGCGTACCCGACAATCCCCCATCGCGTATCTACACCATCAATGCCAGCCCCGGCACGAGCTCAACCGCAGAAAGCGGGATCAATAACCCAAACGGGGTCAGAAAATCGCAGCTAGGGGTTTTTTTTTGTACGAAGGAAGAACACGCTTGGATCACGAGGACAAGCAATGACGCAAACAACACACGAATACGTGTACGAGAGGTCCCGTAGAAGGGTCGCAAGACGAGAAATTTGCGGGAGATGTACTTCGTTTTTCATGCGTCCCTTGCCTCCCAACCTTCGCGCACTATCATTTTTTAAGCGGCGTTGAGCCAGCTTGTTTGGCACTGCCGCATTCCAGTCGTCACCCTTTTTGTGCAGATCCGCCCCGGAGTAATGCAATGGCAGAAAGTATGCTCGCCCCCCTTCAACGTAAAGTTGGAGCTACGATATTTAGCCAGCAAACCCCGATACCCCAGGCCTCACTCAGCGGCATCCCCTGGCCGGCCCGAAGCGTTTTGAAAGCCGCAAGTGCACTTGACTTTGGTCAGCTCATAGTTCGCTTGCCGGATAGCCGAGAACTGATTTTTCAGGGTGAGAAAGAAGGAACAACCGCGAACATCACGATCAACTCATACAAGTTTGCCTGGCCCATCGCGTTGAACGGCAGCGTCGGAGCAGCGGAAGCTTTTCTTTCCGGTCACTGGGACAGCGACGACATCGTCGCGGTCCTGGAGCTTTTTGCTGAAAACCGCAGCGTGTTTGCCGGTGCTCTCAACGGACTCTCCCTTCCGCTCCTTGTAGAACGCGTTGGTCATCTGCTCCGCCGGAATAGCAAGTCGGGATCGAAAAAGAACATCCACTATCATTACGACCTGGGAAACAACTTCTATAAGCGATGGCTGGATCCGACCATGACCTATTCGTCGGCACGCTTTCAAGAACCGGGTGAGGACCTGAGCGCGGCACAGAACAACAAATATCGCTCTCTTGCCGAAAACATGGAGCTTGGGCCCGACCACTCAGTATTGGAGATCGGGTGTGGATGGGGTGGTTTCGCTGAATATGCAGCAAGTGAAATTGGTTGCCATGTAACAGCGCTCACGATCTCCAAAGAGCAGCTGGAATTCGCGCGAAAACGAATTTTCGAAAAAGGTCTCAATGAAAAAGTTGCGATCCGGTATCAGGACTATCGCGACGTCGAGGAAAAATTCGATCGCATTGCCTCTATTGAAATGTTTGAGGCGGTTGGGGAGCAGTACTGGCCGACATATTTTGCGAAAATCCGCGACGCTTTGAAACCTGGTGGTCAAGCTGGGTTGCAAATTATCACGATTGACGACAACTCCTTTGAGACTTACCGGCGTGGCGTCGACTTTATTCAGCGCTATATCTTCCCAGGAGGAATGTTGCCCTCGCCTTCTGCGCTCAAAACACAAGTGGCTGAGGCCGGTCTTTCTTGGAAGACAAGTACAGAATTTGGCCTCGACTATGCCGAGACCCTGGCCCGATGGCGTGATCGTTTCCTTGCTGCGTGGCCTGAAATTAGTGAACTCGGTTTTGACGAGCGTTTCTGTCGTATGTGGGAATATTACCTAGCCTATTGCGAAGCTGGATTCAGGAGCGGCAATGTCGACGTCACTCAGCTTACCTTGTCACGTTCCTAATTTTTCTTGGTTCAGGCGCCGATGTGCATAAACTGCCCCTCCCAAATTCAAGGAGGGGAAATGACCTCGCGACTAACGCTCACAACACGTAATACAGACGACATTCAAATTCTTGGAAGAGAAGTTATTGGCGAGGGCTGGGGGCAGCTTGAACGGTATCATCTAAAGCACCGGCGATTTGATGACAGCTGGTCCCAAGCGATCGACCGCGATCTCTATACAATCGGTGAGGTTGCTGCCGTGCTGGTCTATGATCCGAAACAAGATACCGTGCTGCTGACAGAACAGTTTCGCACCTGCGGTCTGCGCTATGGTGAAGCAACCTGGCTCGTTGAGATCGTTGCCGGCCTTATCGACGGAGACGATGATCCGGAAGAAACCGCGCGTAGGGAAGCAAAGGAAGAATCGGGCTGCGACATCGCAGATCTTGTACACATATCAACCCACTATTCTTCGCCAGGCGGCTGTGGCGAACGCATTTACCTGTATGCAGCGGCGGCAGATCTGTCAGAAGCCGGGGGAATCTTTGGGTTGGCGCATGAGCATGAGGACATTCGTGCAGTCGTGGTTCCTTTCACCGATGCCCTCGCCGCCTGTGACGACGGGAGGATCATCGACGGAAAGACTCTTATCGCGGTCAACTGGTTCGCCCGTCACAAAGACAAGTTAGCGCCATAAGGCCCTAGTACTGATCACGCCGACGAACCCACTCCATCGGGTAAGAGAGCGCATCTTCATCACGCCCTTTTGGAGTCGTGTCGAGCAATCGATAGGTCCCATTCAGATCCTCAAGGCCACGCGCATAGACTGAATAGGTGTGATAGATCCCACCAGCGTCATCTTTGTAAAAGACACTGACTCCCGGTGCCTCTGATGCCGGAAACGCCGTGTCTTTGTAGTTATAGTAAACTTGCTGATTGGGTTCTCTGTCAGTTTCAAACGACACGTCGAAATCGAAGTTGAAATCGTTTGCCAGAGACGACACCCAAGGAAACGACCAGTCGAGCCTTTCGTGATACTCCAGGAGAGTTTGCAAAGGGGCCCGTGAAACCGCCACGAAAGCAACATCTCTCGCGGCTAAATGAGGGACTGTTCGATCAAAATTGTCCCCCCAGAAAGAGCAGGAAGGACACCCCTCCTCCCAATCCGGGCCGAACATGAAGTGTTGAACGATGAGCTGACTTCGCCCGCCAAACAGGTCGCCGAGGAACTTAGGTCCCTGTTCCGTCTCAAACTCATAAGTCTTCCCGACCTTGGTCCAAGGCAGCGCTCGACGTTTGGCGGCGAGTGCATCTCGTGCCTTGGAGAAGGATTTCTCCTCCTCCAAAAGCTTCTTGCGGGCAGAGACCCATTCGTCTCGGCTTACTATTGCATTGTGTGCCATGAAACCCTCCTTGGTTAGCTAGCGGCGGCAAGCTGTTCGTCGACCTCACGCCAATATGTCGGATAGGTCGCATCATATTCCGGCAGGCTTTGCACCTTCTCCCTCCATACCTGCAGCTTCGGATACCTGCTGGCAAAACCATCGAAGCCGAGACCAAGCGAAAGAATTTCAGGCTTGGTCGCAAATCGAATGACCGGCTCAATCATTGTGTAGAGAGTAATATCGGCGGCAGTGACCTTGTCACCAACCATCCAGCCCGAGGCGCTAACACTGTCGTTAAGCTTGGCGAGCTCCTCATGGGCGGTCTCAGCCCCTTTGCGGACCGCATCAACTTCATTTGCGGCTCGTCCCTGCACAATGGGGGCGATCAGGTTGGGAATGAAGTTGCTAGAGACATAGAGGTCAAAATCGAGGCACTTTTGCCAAATCCGACCCGTTTCCTCGGGCCACGACCCAAATAGCGGCCGTTCAGGATGCTTGGCTTCCAGGTAGGCCATGATCGCCAGCGACTCTGACAGAGAATATTCATCCGTTTCAATCGCAGGAACCTTTCCACGAGGACTGAGCTTCAGAAACGCTTCTGATTTGAGGTTTTCTGGTGTCGGCTGCATATAGGCTGGATCATACGGAATCCCCTTTAGCTCGCACGCAAGCTGTATTCGCCAAGCAAAGCCGCTCCCGCTAAACATATGGATCTTCATATCAGTCTCCCTTTAATTAATGAATAAGTTAAATAATAAGATACGTCCTAAACACAAGAGGCCGCACCCAAATTTTTTTGTTTACCGCCTTTGGGGGAAAACCCCGAATGCCCATCTTTGCTATAAGCAGACACAGCTCGATTCAGGGCCGCCAGCCCCAAGAAACGACCAACAAAACAACCAGGACCCTTCTCATGGACATTAAAAACGGCCTCGTCGACGCCATCGGAAACACCCCCATGATCCGCCTCAAAAAAGCGTCGGAAGAAACAGGGTGCGAAATCCTGGGGAAATGCGAATTCTTAAACCCCGGTCAGTCGGTCAAAGACCGGGCCGCGCTGTACATCATTAAGGATGCTGTTGCGAAAGGCGACCTAAAGCCAGGTGGCGTGATTGTAGAGGGCACTGCGGGCAACACTGGCATTGGCTTGGCGCTCGTTGGGAACGCCCTGGGGTTCCGCTCTGTCATCGTTATCCCTGAGACGCAGTCTCAGGAAAAGAAAGACATGCTGCGTCTTTGCGGCGCAGAGCTCATTGAAGTTCCAGCTGTCCCCTACAAAGACCCAAACAATTACGTCAAATATTCAGGCCGCCTTGCTGAAGAGCTCGCGGAAAAAGAACCCAATGGTGCCATCTGGGCAAACCAGTTCGACAATGTAGCCAATCGTCTTGCGCACATTGAAACAACGGGCCCTGAAATCTGGAACCAGACTGACGGCAAAGTTGATGGTTTCATTTGCGCTGTAGGTACCGGCGGCACTTTGGCCGGGACGGGCATGGCGCTAAAGGAAAAGAACAAAGCCATCCAGATCGGCCTGGCTGATCCTATGGGGGCCGCACTCTTCAACTTCTACAAAAATGGCGAGTTGAAAGCGGAAGGCAGTTCCATAACAGAAGGAATTGGTCAGGGACGCATCACAGCAAATCTTGAAGATGCGCCGATTGATCACCCTTTCCAGATCCCTGATTCCGAAGCATTGCCAATCTGTTTTGATCTCCTCAGCGACGAAGGTCTGTGCCTCGGTGGCTCGAGCGGCATCAACGTCGCAGGCGCCATGAGGCTGGCGAAAGAAATGGGCCCCGGACATACGATTGTGACGGTCCTCTGTGACTATGGCACAAGGTATCAAAGCAAAATGTTCAACCCCGCTTTCTTGAAGGAACAGGGACTGCCCGTCCCTTCTTGGCTTTGAGGCATAAGCAATGTCGTCAGCAGTGTCACCACTTGTAACAGTTGATTGGCTGGCAGATCACCTAACAGCACCGGATGTGAAGGTTCTCGACGGTTCTTGGTATCTGCCCCAAATGGAGCGGGACGCGGAACGCGAGTTTTTGGAGGCCCATATTCCAGGCGCGGCGTTTCTCGATCTCGATAAGATCAGTGACAGCGACAATCCCTTCCCTCACATGCTTCCCACGCCAGAGAAATTTTCCTCCCACATGAAGCAATTGGGGATCGGCGATGGCCATCACGTCATCGTCTATGACGGCGCCGGTCTTTTCAGCGCAGCCCGCTTCTGGTGGATGTTTAAGACCATGGGCCACGATAATGTCTCCGTCCTTGATGGTGGCCTCCCGAAATGGATCGCGGCGGGTCAGAGAACCGACGCAGGAAGCAGCTCAAACTCCGCGCGGCACCACACTGCCCGTCCGAACAACACCATTCGCCGTAATATCGAGGACATGAAGCGTAACCTTGAGACCCGGCGCGAACAGGTGGTAGATGCCCGCAGCCAGGGGCGCTTCGCTGGAACCGATCCTGAGCCCCGCCCGGCGCTTTCCTCGGGCCATATACCGGGAAGCTTGTCTCTCCCCTTCGTGGAACTTCTGAATGAGGACGGCACCCTCAAAGCGCTGCCGGAGTTGACGCGCATATTCGAAAGCGCAGGTGTCAACCTCGCTCAGCCCATCGTCACCATCTGTGGGTCGGGCGTCACTGCTGCCATCCCTTACCTCGCGCTCTCAGTTCTAGGCCATAGCAAGATCGCGCTCTATGATGGGTCCTGGTCTGAATGGGCGGCCACCGACGGCGCACCCATCGAAAAGGACTGACCAGGCGTAAAAATGGAGGTGATGGCATGGGTCTGAAGAAAACGACAACAGTCACACACCTTGAGATGTTACGGGAACCAAGCCTGAGTTGTCCGTCGCCCCGCGGAAAATTTGCACTCATGAGGGCTGAAAAGCCACCCGTTCACCTATACCGATATCTCTATGACACGGTCGGGCGGGACTACTTTTGGGTCACCCGAAAAGCTCTGAGCGATCAGGAGCTGGCCGAGATCATCCACGATGATCGAGTTCACATTTTCGTCCTCTACCTGAATGGATGTCCTGCTGGCTTCTCAGAGCTTGATCTCCGTCATATGCCAACGGCCGACCTGTCATTCCTCGGCATATTGCCGGAATTTTTGGGGCTAGGTCTTGGACGGTTCTTGCTGTGCGAAACCATCGAAATGGCCTGGATGCATCATCCGCAAAAGCTGACGGTCCAAACCTGTACGCTCGATCACCAAAAAGCACTTCCGCTCTATCAACGAAATGGCTTCACGCCCTGCGGTCAAGAGGTGATAGAGCTTGAAGCGCCGGACGATTAATCCTCAAGGATTTGGGAGAGGAACAGTTTCGTTCTCTCATGTTCTGGATTTTCAAAGAAATCCTGCGGCGATTTGATCTCAATTATCTCGCCTTCATCCATAAAAATAACGCGGTCTGCAACGCGGCGTGCAAAGCCCATCTCGTGGGTGACACAAATCATCGTCATGCCACCCTCTGCCAGGTCCACCATGACATCCAGCACTTCCTTGATCATCTCTGGGTCAAGCGCAGATGTTGGCTCATCAAAAAGCATAATCTTTGGGTTCATGCAGAGCGCGCGCGCAATCGCGACACGTTGTTGCTGGCCGCCACTTAGCTGGCCAGGGTGTTTCAGTGCCTGTTCGGGAATGCGCACCCGCTCAAGATAAGACATGGCGAGCTCTTCTGCTTCCTTCTGAGGTAGTTTTCGAACCCAGATGGGAGCAAGCGTGCAGTTTTCCAATACAGTCATATGTGGAAACAGGTTGAACTGCTGAAACACCATGCCGACTTCACGGCGGACCTCGTCAATACGTTTCAAATCTTCTGTGAGTTCAATACCGTCTACAACGATCCGTCCCTGATTGTGGGCTTCCAAACGATTGATGCAGCGAATGAGCGTGGACTTACCAGACCCGGATGGCCCCACCACAACAATCCGCTCTCCTTCACGCACGGTCAGTGACACATCCTTCAGCACATGAAAGTTGCCGAACCATTTGTCGATTTTGTCGATTTCAATGATGGCCTTATTGGGGGCGGTCATAAGATGTCCTATCGTTGCTCACCGGCATCAAGGCGGCGTTCCATATAGACGGAATATCGCGACATGCCGAAGCAGAAAATCCAGAAAACAAACGCCGCAAAGACATAGCCAGTCGTGGCAGTTTGTGGTGATGACCAGGTTGGGTCTGTGAAGTTGGACTGCACAATGCCCAGCAGATCAAACAAACCAATAATCAAAACAAGAGTGGTGTCTTTGAAGAGGCCAATGAAATTATTCACGATCCCAGGAATAACGGTCTTCAATGCCTGAGGCAGCACGATCCGCCCCATGGACTGCCAGTATGTCAGTCCAAGCGCTTTCGCTGCCTCATATTGCCCTGCAGGAACAGCAGCGAGCCCCCCACGCACAACTTCTGCCATATAGGCAGATGAGAAGAGAGCGACCCCAATCAATGCGCGCAACAGTTTGTCGAAGCTCATGCCTTCAGGAAGAAACAAAGGCAGCATAACGCTCGACATGAAAAGAACAGTGATCAGCGGCACGCCGCGCCAGAACTCAATAAAGACAACACAGAGGATCCGAACAACCGGCATATCGGACTGCCTACCAAGCGCCAGAAGAACACCGAGAGGCAGTGAGGCTGCAATGCCCGTCACGGCTACTACCAAGGTGACCATCAGCCCACCCCAGTCACTTGTTTCAACCGTTGCGAGACCAAACAATCCGCCAGACAGGAAGACAAAAGCGAGAAGCGGAAACGGAACCAGCAGATAGGCCACGAACCATTTCTTGGGAAACTCGCTGGGAATAAGCAATGGCGCTAGTCCTGCGACGCCAAGAAACAGGGTGAGAAGAACACGCCATCTTTCTTCAGCGGGGTATCGGCCAAAAAGAAACTGCCCAAACTTGGCTTCGACAAAAGCCCAGCAAGCCCCTGCACTATCGACACGACAGGCGGCACCATCTTCGCCGGAAAACACCGCACTAAAGACCGCCCAATCCAGAAGAGGCGGCAGGGTGAGAAACAGAAGAACAGTTGAAAGAATAGTCAAAACCGCGTTGAACCAGGATGAGAAAAGGTTCTCGCGCATCCAGCGAACCATGCCGATTTGAGCATTCGGCGGCATTCTCTCTGGTGCGTGTTTGATGCGAACGAATGTCTCACTCATGATCTACCGCTCCACCAAAGCCATATGGCGGTTGTACCAATTCATGATTAGTGAAGTGAAAAGGCTCAGACTTAGGTAGATTGTCATCGTGATCGCGATCACCTCAACCGCCTGACCCGTTTGATTTAGCACAGTCCCCGAGAAGACCGACACCAGATCCGGATAGGCTATTGCCACAGCCAGCGACGAGTTCTTCGTCAGATTGAGATATTGGCTTGTGAGCGGAGGTATGATCACACGCAGCGCTTGAGGAATGATCACCAATCGCAAGACGGATGTTGGCTTCAGTCCTAACGCCCGCGCCGCCTCGGTCTGCCCCTTGGAAACAGCCAGGATGCCGGAGCGAACGTTTTCCGCAATAAAGGCAGCGGTATAGAATGAGAGCGCCAACAGCAGGGACACAAACTCCGGAATGAGCGACCAGCCTCCCTTGAACCCAAACCCCTTCAATGACGGCACCTCAGCTTTCAGGCCCATGCCAAATATTAGAAATGCCAGTACGGGAAGCACAAAAACCAGCAAAGGCGCGAACGCGGCCCCTTTGACGATCTCACCGGTCTCCAGCCGCTTGCGTTTGGCATTGCGGGTGATAAGCCACGCCGAGATCGCACCGACGATCGCTGCCAGGCCAAGGACCAAACCATTACCTTCCAGCAAAAGAGCGGGAACATAGATGCCCCGATTATTGAGAAAAGCGACCTCCAGGAGAGACAAGCTCTCCCGCGGCAAGGGAAGCGCCCGCAAAACCGCGAAGTACCAGAAAAACAGCTGGAGCAGCAGGGGGACGTTCCTGACCACCTCAATATAGACGGTGGCAATCTTTGCTACGAGCCAGTTGGAGGACAGTCGCGCGATGCCCAGCGTGAAGCCGAGGATCGTGGCAATGAAAATTCCGATCACGGCAACGAGCAGCGTGTTCAGAAACCCGATCAGCAGCGCCCGCCCGTAGCTGGACTGCTCGGTATATTCAACCAGCGTGAGCGCGATACCAAAGCCAGCCGGATTTTCAAGGAAGCCGAATCCCGAAGCGATATTTTGGCGCTGCAGATTGGTGATCGTGTTATCGACAACGATCCACACAAATGACCCCACCACGAACAGCACCGCAAGCTGAATAGCAAAGGCACGCAGCTTGGGGTTGTTCCAGGGCTGTGGGCTGCTGGACATCGTATCTTTTCGCGCAGTCACTTACTCTGGTTCAGCGCACGGGTGGCGAATATTGCAATCCGCCATCCTTCCAGAGCGCATTGAGCCCACGTGGAATGCCCAGAGGTGTGTTCTCGCCCACACCTCGTTCAAAGGACTCACCATAATTCCCGACCTGCGTGATGATTTTGTATGCCCAGTCATTGGGAATACCGAGATTTTGGCCAAAGGCCCCTTCAACACCCAGCAGACGACGGATCGCTGGGTTTTGCGTCGTGCGCATGTCGTCGGCATTTTTCGAGGTCACGCCAAGCTCTTCTGCTTCAACCATGGCGAAGAGCGACCAGCGAACAATATCGGCCCATTGGTCATCTCCCTGGCGCACAGCAGGTCCAAGAGGCTCCTTGGAAATGATTTCGGGCAGAACCACGTGATCATTGAAATCAGCGAGCTTTAACCGTTCTGAGTAAAGACCAGATGCATCCGTCGTGAAGGCATCACAGCGCCCGGCATCATAGGCGGCGACCACTTCGTCGGATTTTTCAAAGGCGACGATTGAGTAAGCCAATCCGTTGGAACGGAAAAAATCAGCAACATTAAGCTCGGTCGTGGTGCCCGTATTGGTGCAGACAACAGCGCCATCCAACTCCATAACGCTCTTCACCCCGAGTTCCCTGCGGACCATGAAACCCTGTCCGTCATAATAATTGACACCGACGAAATCGAGACCAAGCGCCGTGTCGCGGGTCAAAGACCATGTCGTGTTACGGGTCAGCACATCAATCTCACCAGATTGCAGTGCGGTAAATCGTTCCTTCGCAGACAGTGGCGTGTAGCGGGACTTATCCGCGTCTCCAAATACAGCAGCGGCAACAGCTTGGCAGACATCGACATCAATGCCACTCCAGTCACCTGAATCATTGGGATTGGAAAACCCTGGCAGGCCCTGACTAACACCGCAGCGCACATAACCCCGCTCACGCACAAGATCCAGCGTCGACCGGCTCTCAACCACGGGAAGCGGTGCTGGTTCGGCCGGTGTATCTACACCATCGCTCGCCGCAACGGCCGGTGCAGGCTCGTCACCGCTACCTGCAAACATCGGATACAACAGAAAGCCGGCTACAAGCCCGACAACCAGCGCCAAAACTGCTGGCAAAAGCCGATTGTTCATGAAATTTCCCCTCAAACGCGCCCAACTCAGCATTGAACTCTGACTTTGGCTCTATAGCCCTTTTGCTATAGCCCGCCACCCCCTATTCTTACAACGAAGTCGGCTGCGACACTAGAAGCGGTGACCATAAGTCTATGAGTGACGGAATATGACAAAAAAGAAGCATCAAGACACAACAATCGTCACCACAGGCAGAGATCCCCACAATAATCACGGGGTCATCAATCCACCCGTCTACCATGCGTCAACCATCCTCTATCCGAGCGTGGACGCTTTGCATGCGCGAGACGCCAAAGTTACCTACGGACGTCGCGGTACACCGACAACCTTTGCCTTTCAGGATGCCATTGCTGAGCTGGAGGGGGGATATCGGTCTCTTGTGACACCCTCAGGTCTGTCTGCCTGTTCGATTGCACTTCTGGCGCATCTGAAAGCCGGTGATCACGTTCTTGTCACTGACAGTGTTTATGGGCCGACACGCACTTTTTGCGATGTGGTGCTCAAACGATATGGCATTGACGTCGAGTATTACGATCCAGTCATCGGCCCAGGCATTGCGAACTTGCTCAGGCCGGAGACCACTGTCGTTTATACTGAAGCACCGGGGTCCCAGACATTTGAGATGCAGGATATTCCGGCAATCGCCAACGCGGCGCATAAAGCCGGTGCACTTGCCATGATGGACAATACCTGGGCATCACCCCTTTTCTGCAATCCCTTCGTTCTGGGCGTAGATGTCTCCATTCAGGCTGCGACCAAGTACATTGTCGGTCATTCTGACGTGATGATGGGAACCATCACAACAAATGAAAGTGCCTGGCGCGCAACGATCAAGAACCACGGTGCCATTGGCATCACAGCAGGGCCGGACGACATTTATCTAGCGCTCCGAGGCCTCCGGACTCTCTCCGTCCGTTTGCACCGGCATATGGAGACAGGCATCCTTCTTGCCAAATGGCTTGAAGATCGACCGGAAGTTTCCCGTGTGCTGCATCCAGCACTGCCAACTGATCCGGGCCATGAAATCTGGAAGAGAGACTTTAGCGGTGCCTGCGGCCTATTCGGTATTGTCTTGAAACCAGTGAGTGCCAAAGCCGTCGCAGCCATGCTTGACAATTTGGAACTCTTTGGAATGGGATATTCCTGGGGCGGCTACGAAAGTCTGATTATACCCGCAGACCCCGCCAGCAACCGAACAGCCACAAAATGGGCACCGGAAGGTCCTCTGATCCGTATTCATGCAGGTCTTGAAGATCCTCAGGATTTGATCGCAGACCTTGAGGCAGGGTTCGAAAGGCTGGCAAAACACTCATGAGAGCGTCTCTCTTTGCTCTATTCGCATGGCTGATTGGTTCTCTTATCCCAGTTTATGGCGATGGGGCAGCCTGCGAACCAATTACCATCTTCGCCGCAGCGAGCACGACAGATGTCCTTGTGCGGATTGCAGCTGAATATGAAAAGGATACCGCCTGCTCCGTAAGCACCGTGTTTGCGGGTTCTGGTACATTAGCGCGGCAGATTGAAGCCGGAGCCCCGGCAGATCTTTTCCTGTCGGCAAATGCAGACTGGGTAAACTGGATCCAGAATGCAGGTCTTGTACGTCGAAATAACAAAATTGACCTTCTGACCAACCAGCTTGTGTTTATTGTCTCAGCGCGCGACGCAGATGCGCGTCTCAATATTCAACAAGCAGAAAGCGTGCGCAGGTACCTTGGCGATGGCAAGCTAGCTATCGGTGATCCAAACACTGTTCCTGCCGGGCGTTACGCACAGACCGCGCTGCGGCATTTCAGTCTGGGAGGCCTTGAGGACGGACAGATTGTTCGTGCATCATCGGTCCGTTCCGCGCTTACATGGGTTGCTCGCGGTGAGGCTCGTGCGGCCATCGTCTATAGAACAGATGCAGCAATCGATAATGAAGTGAGAATAGCGGGCTTAATTCCATCTATTGAGGGTGTCGACATTATCTATCCCCTTGCCCTGGTTGGCAGAACGCCCAACAGCGCGGCGCGTGGCTTCTACGAATATCTGCAATCCTACGAGGCGGCGGCCATGTTCGCTGACGATGGTTTTAGCCGGGTATCTGCGCGGTGATGTTGGAACTGACAAATGCAGAGTGGGTCGCCCTTTCCCTCTCACTCAAGGTAGCCCTAACCGGTGTTGTCGTTTCACTGCCTTTCGGCTTTGTGGTCGCCTGGGTTCTTGCGCGTAAAAGCTTTCCCGGAAAAATCATCCTTGATGGCCTGGTTCACCTGCCGCTCGTAGTCCCCCCTGTCGCGACAGGTTACCTCTTGTTGGTATTACTCGGTGTCAACGGGCCTGCGGGCGCGTGGCTGAATGATCAGTTTGGGTTGCGCCTTGTGTTCACTTGGCAGGGCGCAGCGATTGTTGCGGCCATCATGGGCTTTCCGCTTCTCGTTAGAGCCTTGCGGCTCTCAATCGAAGCCATCGACACAAGCCTCATTCAAGCCGCGCGAACACTGGGTGCGTCTCCCTCACGTGTCTTCGTAACCGTCATTCTGCCTCTGGTTTCTCCGGGCCTGATCGCCGGTTCCCTCCTCGCCTTCTCACGGGCGTTAGGCGAGTTTGGCGCCACAATTGCCTTTGTCGGAAACATCCCTGGTGAGACCCAAACCCTACCGCTCGCGCTCTATAGCGCTCTCCAGTCCCCAGGTGGTGAGGAGATGGGCTATCGGCTGGTCGCACTCTCAATCGTTCTCGCGGTTGTGACACTCGCGGCGTCTGAACTGCTTGGACGGGCTGTTCGCAGGCGCTTGACGGGAGATGCATTATGAGCAGCGTCCTGTCTATTTCGGTGCAGAAGCAAGAAGGCACCTTCACTCTGGACGCAGAGTTTGAAGCATCAGCGGGCGTCACAGGCATCATCGGTCCATCAGGTGCCGGAAAAAGCATGCTCCTCTCAACCATTGCTGGCTTGGCAAATCCTGACAACGGGTCCATTCGGCTGGATAGGCATGCTCTCTTTGACACTGCTCAAAACATAAACCTGTCGCCGGAGCATCGGGAGCTGGGCATGGTCTTCCAGAATGCACGCCTGTTCCCTCACATGACGGTGAAGTCCAACCTGACCTTCTCTCGAAGACAGAGCCGTGCAGCTCTCAGTACTGTAGAGGAGATTGTCGACCTGTTGGACATCGGTAGTCTTCTCTCTAGACGACCGCATCATTTGTCAGGCGGTGAAAAACAGCGCGTTGCCATCGGGCGTGCGCTGCTCTCCTCACCAGCTGCTCTTTTGATGGATGAGCCGCTCGCCAGCCTTGACCTCGCACGCCGCCGCGAAATCATGCCTTTTCTGGAACGCTTGCGGCATCGCTTCGACCTTCCGATTCTCTATGTCAGCCACAATCTGGACGAAACCCTGAGACTTGCAGACAGCGTCATTGTTATGGATCAGGGGGATATCCTTGCCCGCGGCGGTGTCGAACAAACATTGAGCCGAATCGATGTGCAGTCTTTGGTCCTGGGTGGCGCAACAACCAATGACCACCCTGAACCCGTGACCATTGTCGCTGCCACCATAGGGAAGCGGTCCGACGACGGCCTATTCTCCATTGAAACACCGTGGGGGACGCTGACGGCTCCAAACATCACCGGACGCTACGGCGATCAAGTCAGACTCCGTATTCGCGCCCGCGATCTCGTCCTATCCACGACCGAACCCACTGGCCTGTCTATCCGGAATGTGATTGCCGGAGAGGTTGGCATCATGACCGAGGCAGGAAGCGCCCAGGTGGATGTCCTTGTTCGGCCATCGCACGACAGCAATGCTCAGCCTGTCTGGGCAAGGATCACGAAACGCGCAGCCACAGAATTGGACTTACAGCCTGGCCACCCGATCTGGGCACTCCTGAAGGCTGTTGTTCTTACCTCAGATATTGAGCTGGAAGCCCTTCGATGACAGATGGGTCCCGTGGTAGAGTAGACAAAACAAACTGAGATGAGCGGGAGGCCACCGTGGCACAAGTTGAAGTAAAAAGTGAGATCACGGGTAAAGTCTGGAAGATCGAAACGAAGGTAGGCGACAAGCTTGAGGAAGATGATCCAATCCTCATCCTGGAATCGATGAAGATGGAAATTCCCATCATGGCACCGACCGACGGCACTCTTGTCGAAATACTCGTCGCCGAAGAAGACGCAATCCAAGAAGGCCAGACCATCGCGCTTTTCGACGAAAACTAGTCAGGAAACACCCAAAATCTTCCGCAGGAATGGGTTTAGCATCTTGGCTTCAGGGTCCAAGCGGTTCCGTACTGCACAGAAATCATCCCATTTCGGATAGAGCGCTTGCAGGTCCCCTGCAGCCAGTGTGTGCAGCTTGCCCCAATGTGGCCGCCCAGCATATTTCCGAAAAATCTGTTCGACGCCGCCGAACAGCTTCGCATAAGCCTGTTTATGATATTGGTGAATTGAGATCGTGACGGAGTCACGCTCGAAAAAGGGACTGAGCCACGCATCGTCTGCGGCCACATACCGGTACTCAATAGGAAACAGGAAATTAACACCACACGAGCGCATGTGTGCGGCAATTTCCCGAACACAATCAGGTCCACGTTCCGCTGGGACGGCATATTCCATCTCATTGAAGCGGACATTTCTATCACTCGGAAAGGCATCATGTGACCATCGGGATCGTCCCGGCGCATCACCTGCATAGCGAGATCCGCCCTGCTCTGTCATCTGCCTCTGGAAACGGCCACGCAGGAACGGGGCAAACCTGCTAATCTCGCACAATTTTCTGAAAGCAATATCAGCCGGGCCATCTTGCCCGTCCGGCGCCCTTTTGCGCGGTTTAGGCCCCACATCGGAGATGTTCAATGTCTTCACCAGAACATCGTCGGCAAAGGGAAACCAGAAGAATTCAAAATGCCGATTGTCATCTCGAAGCGTATCAAGCGTGTCAAAAAGATCCGCAACAGACAATCGCCCTCCACGCTCTTCAAGCGCATAGGCTGGTGTACATTGCAACTCAATCTCAGTCATGATCCCAAGGCCCCCCATGGAAACCCGACCGGCATGAAACACGTCTGAGTTTTCCTCTGCAGAACAGTTGAGTATGTCTCCGCTGGGTGTCACGAGGCGAAACCCAACAACCGCTGCGGAAATATTCTTTAGAGACTTCCCTGTTCCATGGGTGCCTGTGGCCACAGCTCCTGCTATCGCTTGCCGATCTATGTCCCCCTGATTGATCAGGCCCAACCCTTGATTATGCAATAAAGGACCAAGATCTCTAATGGTTGAACCGGCGAAAACTCTGGCGGTTCGGGCCTCCTGGTCTGAGGCAATCAATCCGCTCATTTTCTCAAGCGAAAAGAGCGTCCCGTCACTCTCACAGATTGGCGTAAAGGAATGTCCCGACCCGGCTACGCGGATCTGACCACGGGCCTCGGCAACAAGTGTCGTAAGCTCGTCCTCAGTCTGCGGCTTATAAAAGGTGTGAGGGTGCGCCTTCACCCATCCAGACCAGTTCTGCCATTTAGTTTCCGACATGCCCGTCCCCACTTTCCACGAGTTGAGCATACAAAAGGCGGGCACATCCACAATGCACCCGCCTCTCAAATTAGATAGAAATTTAGATCAGCGGCTGGCCGAAGCCCGCACACCTGCTGGGGTGAACTGATCTTCGCTCAGCTCATCAGCGAAGAAGTTGATCATAGGCTCCTGGTTTTTCAGGCCCTGAATAACATAGCGGCCAACGATCAGGTCATAAACAATTTCCGATCCATTGAAGCAGGTCGGCACATCATAATATTGAATAATGTGGGCTTCCTGCGTCCGCCACAACTCACCGCGACCGTCATAGAGTTCTGCGGCGGCCATGGTCCAGCTGTCTTCGTCCATATATTTCACGCGACGCGTGTAAATATGGCGCTGGCCTTCATTCAGCTTGCCTTCGACGGCCCAGACCCGGTGCAGCTCATAGCGAAGCAGGTCCTGGTCCACATGTCGTTCCTGAGCAATCTGCTCATAGGTCAGTGCATCAGAACCGATCTTGTAGCTGTTATACGCGATGTATCTTTCCTGCTTGCCAAGAAGCTCCCACTGATACCGATCCGGCGACCCGTTGAAGAGGTCGAAATTATCCGCAGTTTGCAGACCATCCGAATAGGACTGAGGATTGTCATAGGCAATCGTTGGAGCCCGACGCACACGGCGGGTACCTGGGCTGTAGGACCATGCATTTCGCGGTCCTGCTAACTGATTGATCGTGTCATGCACCAGAATGATTTCACCGGCACGACGCGCGGGCGAAACAACTGTTTGCATATACTTCAAAGAAATATTGTTGAGGTCGGCAAACTTTTCGGTTGTTGGATCCGCATAGGTGAAGATCACCTGATCACGAACCACGATAGGTGTGAAGCCGCCACCAAATGATGGGGAGAAAGCAGAGAATTGCCGAGTGAGCTTATGACCGCGGTAGCGCAGGTTGTGGTTCCAGACCACCTCGACGCCTTCTTGCGGGATAGGGAAAGGCGTGCCCAACAGAGCACCGTCAACCCCATTGCCATCGGCAACAAGCGACGCGTTCACCGCGTTAGCGCGGTTGGCTGCATAAACTGCCTCCGGGAAGGCGCAAGAACGACGTGTCGGATACACGTTCATTTTGTAGGTGTCATAGGCATTCAGAAGTGCCAGATGCCCAGGCGTCAGCTTGTCCGCATATTCAGCGGCGTTTTCTGGCGTGATCGTGAAAAGAACTTCATCATCCGCAAAGGGGTCAGGATGATGATCACCAATTGTATAACCGATGCCTGCCGGCGGGCTGGAAATGCCACCAGTCCAGGCAGGGATCGTACCGTCGGCATTACCTGCGCGTTCGGCGCCCATTGGAGTGAGGTCGCCATCAAGACGTGCTGCCTCGCTTTCACTTACACCAGCCATTGCTGGGAAAGCCATCCCAAGGCTCACGCCAGCAACCAGCGATGCCGCCAGTAGCTTGTTGGAACCCTTCATAGTTACAGATTTCATGAGACACCCCTCTCCTGAGAGTCAAACGTTTCAAAACGACGCCCAGACATCAGCCAGCGAATATTGTTTTTTTTGTTGTCACTGCGTTAGATCGCGCGCAATACATCTAAAGACTAGCAGAAAACTAGGGCATTACCAATGCGTCATTATCGACTGCACGGCCACTGCTCAGCTATCGCGTTCACCGGTTTCTTCATCCAGCGGCTTGAAATCCCGCGCCATAAGCGTTGCTTCTTTGATCTGCTCCGCTGTCATTGTCCGGGACACATTTTCAAGTTCAGTTGTCGCGAAGTGCGGGAACCCTCCTTGCACCGCAAGGAGATAATACATGTAGGCTTTTTCGATATCCTTTTCGACGCCCGTGCCCGTCTCATACATTGTCGCTATGTTGTATTGAGCAACGGCACTACCGCGTTTGGCCGCTTCCAAATACCAGTAAGCCGCCTTGTCCACATCAGCCGTCACACCCCAACCATTGTCATACATGGTGGCCAGGTCCTGCTGCGCCCGGTCGTCGCCACCTTCAGCGCCGAGGGTCAGATATTTAACGGCCGTCGGTACGTCTCGCTTCACAACCTTGGCGTCAAAATATTCTTCGCCGAGGCGAAATGCTGCGCCGACATCGCCATTCTCGTCGGCGGCCTTGGTCCACTCCGCGATCGCTTCTTCGTAGTACCCGCGCCGATAAAGGTCATGACCCGTTGCTTCGCTGGCAGCCGCTGAAGCTTCTGCTGCAGGTTCCACCGCACCACTTTGAGACATCATGGCACCAACCACTGCCAAAGCCAGCAGAAGGGCTGCAAACGTACCAATGAAAAGGCGCTGCCTTTGTGCTTTGTCGTCAGTAAGAACGGCAGTTTTGGCCTGATTGCGAGGCGAGCGGTGGTTCGTCATGGTCGTTTACCCAATTCTCTGAATTCAACGGTAAGCTTACCGCAAACTATAGTCTCACTTGAAGAGCATTGGCGAGGAATCGCTCTTTTCCAAGTTAACGATTGGTCACAAATCTGTGTCGCTGATAGCAGAAAAATTGGCAGAATTTGGCGTGCTTCGCCCTGATTGGGACGGATTGCTTCTACTCGCCAGCGTCATGGTCGTCTTCATCGTCCTCTCTGCATTCATAGCCAGCCATTTCAAGGGCCGCAGTATCCTGGTTTGGCTCAGCATTTCGACGATCGCCCAGTTGCTTGCCATAGCGGTGCCACTGGCAATCGCGGCACTTACCGGAATTCTGGACCCCGCCGATCTGCGATCAACTGGTGCAGCAATCGATTTTACAACCTTCAGACTCTTTGCTGAGATGTCGGTCGTTGCGGGGATAACCACGCTTATCGTGTTGAGTTTCCTCACTCAGACAAAATGGAAATCATGCCCCGCCTGCGCTGCACGAGCCCCATGGCGCGCCAAAACCTGCCCAGCATGCGCCAGTGCCCTGCCACCAGGAGTCCAAACGACGGGGCATCGCGAACCAGGCGTGCAGCCCCGTTTGCGAGCAAGGACTATCCATCTGCCGCCTGAGCTGGACGCGAAACTCACACGCCTTGCGTCACCCAACGGCACCCGTGGCAGAAACACTGAAGACGCTGCTGTCTCAAAATACATTCGCCAGTTGCTGGAGAAGTTTGAGGCGGAAGCCCGTCGCGGCGACTAAAACTTGTTTGCCAGAGACTACCGAACCCCTTCATGGCGGTCTGCTGCCAGCAGGCTGTCAGGAAGGGCCTGCTAGGAAACGCTCTCCCCCGACGGAGACTTCTCAAATGAAACACTATTGCAATCCCATGAGCCGCGCGATGACCACACTGTGGATGTTCGCCGAACTGGAAATTGAACCAGAGCAGATTTTCGTCGACCTTCAATCCGGTAAACAGCAACCCGGGAGTTCCGCAAGATCAACCCGATGGGCAAAATTCCTGTGCTGGTCGATGAGGGCGTCGTCATCACAGAAGTAGCGGCGATTTGTGCCTACCTTGCCGACAAGTTTCCTGAGAAGGGGTTTGCACCTGCAGTGGGGTCCCCGACCCGAGGTAAATATTACCGCTACATGTTTGTGCCAGGGACCACCATAGAACCGATGTTCACAGTCAAGTCGATGAATGTCGGTGACTATCCGGCAATGTCCGCCGGTTTTGGCGATCTGGAACGCTGCCTCACAACCATCGAAGACATGACGCCTGACACAGATTGGGCCCTTGGGGCAGAATTCACCGCAGCTGACATCGTTTTCGGTGGCACGTTGGATTTTTTCATTCAGACCGGTTCGATGGAAGAGCCCAGTGACAAGCAAAGAGCCTATGTCAGGCGCCTCAAGGACAGGCCTGCTTACCAGAGGACGCACGACCCCAGCTGGTATTGATCAGTCCCAACATCATGGACGGCAGAAACTACTCCAGACTTCCAACAATCGATGCGCGCTGTGAGAGCTCGATCCAATTGCCGTCCGGGTCACGCACCATAGAAATACGTGCTGTCTTTCCAAGAGTCACCGGAGCCAAGGCTTCGCCGCCGCCCGCGCCAAGAACGCGTTTATGTTCATCATCCACGTTAAAGACCTGGAAGGTGATGTAGCGCCACCCTTTGCCTTGGAACTCCGCGTCGCTCGGCGCATTTGCATCTGATTCAAGCAGGATAAGCCCCTCACCAGCCTGAAAGGCGAGCCCTTTGTCGTAAGGCCGTTCAGGGAACCCAAATGCTTCAGCATAGAAGCGCTTGTGAGCCTCTAGGTCACGCACGCCCATCCGGACGCCAATCTGCGAAACACCATCGGTGCCCGGTGAGACAAGCGACACGGCGTTTCCATCAGGGTCGGTGAGCTGCTGCGGAGCCTTGTCACTTCCGATGATGAGCTCATGATAGCCAGCGGGTGGCGTATCAGGCACCGCCTCTTCGAAATGATTGATCTTGAGCACTGAACCCATCAGGTCATGACGGTGCTGGTTTTGCCCACGTCTAACCTTAAGGACATGATCGAAAGGCACCCCCACATCGCCCTGCCAGAAGTCGAGCATGCCTTCGAGATTATTCGTCGCCAACCCAATGTCGAACCGGGGTTTCGCTAGCTTTATTTCAGACATCTTGGATGGAGCCTTTTGGTGATGACGGCGCCTGGGGCGCGTCTGGCGATCCCGGCAGGACTCGAACCTGCAACATCCTGCTTAGAAGGCAGGTGCTCTATCCAGTTGAGCTACGGGACCTAACCTGGGCGTTGATCACACCCGCGATCTGCTTAGTGAGTCCACTGGCCAATCCGGCCGAACTTGAAGTTGTCTGAGTAAGCCTTAATCGACCGCTTGCCTCTTTTCGGTTCAATCACCTGATAGGCAATTCCGTGTTTTTCAGCGTGGGCAATGGCCTGCTCTTTCGTCTCAAAGCTCATCTTCACCTGAGAGTTCATATCCGACGAGCTTGTATACCCCATCAACGGATCAATGGACCGCGCCCGCTCAGCTTCAAATTCCAAGATCCACCTGCGCGTTCTGGCCGTGCCAGACTGCATGGCTGTTTTCGCAGGCTTATAGATGCGTGCAAGCATGGAATATTCCTTAAGACTCAAATCTGTTTGGTGCCCCTGTATCGCCTGATTTGCGTCCGAAAACAAGAGCTTGGCACCCGGCTTATGGCTCATTTCCGTCACCAAACTATCGCAGGCTGGACAAATATCGGTCATGCGAACCCCTTAGGTAAGGTCTCATCAAAAACGGAGTAAACAGCCGGCGTCCCTGTTGTTCGCCCTGCGCGTTGTGGAGAGGCCAATCATGACCAACACCCCCGAAAAGACGATCACCGCCGCGCAAGCAGCCCGGAAGCTCAATAGACTGGGTTTTAACTGGCTGGATGTTGAATTCATCCTGGAATTCGCCCCTCACCACCTGGAGGGCGGGCATATGCGCTACCCCATCAAGGAGCTCCAACGGTTTGTGAAGCGGGCTTTCTGGCTGAACGAAATACCAATCGATTTCGCCCTACCTACGGCGGCATAGCATCTGCGACTTGGCCTTATCGCTACCGGTCCGTTGGGTGATGAATCGCTAGGAAGGCCAACATGGCCGCCGAAATCTTTTCAGGCTGCTCTGGGAAGAGCGCGTGGCCCGCATTCTCAATCTCCGCAACTGTGACTCGATCCCCAAACTCTTCTCTGAGCAATACTGCCGTATGCTCAGGCGGCGCGATCGTGTCATCCATGGCCTGGATCACCAGCATTGGCGCCACTCCGCCGCCCCAAAAGTCCTCTGAAGGTGTTCTCCTTGTTGTATAGCCCTGAAGCTGTGCCGTACCAGTCGACCAGCCGCCCATCCAATAATCAGGAACGGCATTGTCGCCGCTAAAGAAGGCGTAGTGGATTTTGGGGCGCCGCCACCAATCGGGCATGAAGGTCAAAAAGCTACTTCGGAGCGCGTCCGCCGCTTTGGGATCAATGGCCACCTTGCCACCTGCCGCCGCCAAAATGGTCGCCGAGACCCGGTCTGGATAGTCAGCCGCGTAGGTCCGGGCGATCCGATTACCAAAGGCATGCCCAAGGACGACGATTTTCTCGCCAGCAGCCACTTCTTTTTCGACGATCTCATGAACGCCGCGCGCCAGGTCATGGCCGGTCATGCCCTCCTTCTCCATCAGCGTACTATCGCCAATGCCTGGAGGGTCTATGGCGATGGTTCGATAACCTGATTCATTAAGGGTGACGACCAACTCATTGAAATCACTCGCTGCTCGCCCGGCACTCGCCAAGAGGACAATCGAGGGGCCAGACCCCGAGACATAATAGCCCCGGGCCTCATCGCCACTTATCAACGTCGTCGCCACGCCAACCGATGGCCTCGGCGGAACAGTCGATCTCCACAGATAAACCCCGCCGACAACGACAATCACCACCAGACCCAAAAGCCCTGTCATCCACCAGTTCATTACCATCCCCTCACCGTTCCAACAGTCAGCTTATGGATTGGCGTCAACGAAATCCATGATCACAGTCGCAAGCGTGCCTGGCTGGTCATGTTGAAGGAAGTGACCGGCGGTTTTGATTGTTGTGTGGGGTTGTCCCTTGGCTCCCGGCACCTCTTCCTGGAAGCGTTTCTCGCCGCCTGCAGTAACCGGGTCCATGTCACTGAAGGCTGTGAGGAATGGCTTTTCCCATTTATGGAAGACGTCCCACGCCGCCTTATTCGCCGGGATCGCAGGATTGTCCGGGATGATCGGCACCAGCGAGGGGAATTTGCGAGCACCCGCCATGTATTCATCACTCGGGAACGGTGCATCAAAGGCCGCGGCTTCTTCGTCTGAAATGCCGACAGGTGAGCTGTTCTTCACCATATTTGAGACAACAAAATCAGTAGCTTCAGCGGCAAACTTCACCCAATGCAGAAAGCCCATCCCATTCGTGTTTTCGACGAAATGGGTAGCCAGGTTCTCCGCAGTTGGCACCTCGATGCTCTCATAATAGGCATGCATTTTCGGCGCGAGCTCCGGTGGAACACCCTTTCCATCTGGCAGACCCGTATTGCCGACGCACACCCGTGCAAACCGGTCTTCATTCTCCGCAACGACCCGCAGGCCGATAAGGCCTCCCCAGTCCTGGCCAAAAAAGGTCACCTGCTGCAGGTCAAGCTGCTTGACCAATGACGTCACCCAGCCCACATGCCGCGCGTAGGTGTAATCATCTATACTTGCGGGTTTGTCCGACCGTCCAAATCCAATGAGATCTGGGCAAATCACCCGATAGCCCTTGGCAACGAACAACGGGATCATCTTGCGATAGAGATAGGACCAGACCGGTTGCCCATGCATGGCAAGGATCAGAGGACCATCTTTCGGCCCTTCATCCACATAATGCATCCGAACAACATGGCCTTCACCATCATCGACATCGCAATAGTGAGGTTCAAATGAGTATAGGGGTAGATTCTCAAACCGCTCTTCAGGTGTGCGCAGAATTTCCATGGACGTCTCCCGTTTTTGTTGAGTCCATAGAAACTTCTGGCATGAGCCATGTCAATTGACATCGGCGTGAAACCAAAAGGCAAACTCAAAATAAAAGAACTTCTGGGAAACTGGTCGGGGCAGCAAGATTCGAACTTGCGACCCCCTGGTCCCAAACCAGGTGCGCTACCAGACTGCGCCATGCCCCGACGGCGCCTTGTTACCGCCCCTTTGCACTTGGTGCAATGCCCAAAACAAGAAAATCAGCCGAATTTAGGACGGAATCGCATCCTTTTCCCTGTGACGCTGCATTAATTTGAAAACCCCGGTAGCACGCAGCACAGAACGGCTGCCCACGTAGAGCTCTGCTTCACAAAAAGCGACAGAGGATGTTGCCCGTGTCACCCGCGCAGTCCCCTCCAACCATTCACCGGGACGCGCTGACGACAAAAAGTCTGAATTCATGCGGGCAGTCAGGGCCACAGTCCTGGTCTCCAGGTAAACCGCCGTTCCAAGAAGCCCATCGGCAAAAGCCATCAACATCCCACCATGGGTGATACCCTTGGAGTTGCAATGGCGCCGCTGGACCCGCACGCCATGCCAGAATCCCTCATCGGTTGCTTTATGAAAAAACGGCCCGTTATGGCTGGGATACGGGCCGCGCGGGGTGGATTCCTGAAACCCGACAGGCGGATCCCATGGAAAGTCATCTTCATCAGTTTCGGTATGTTTTTGAGAATTTGTCATGGTTCTGCATAGACCAGACACACAAAGATTGCACCAGATCGGTGTCTATCTTGCAGACTAGTGCGTCTCTTCGGGCATTTCGCCGGAGGCCTCAATTGCCGAAATCTCTGCGACCATGAGGCCCTTTGGTCCCTCGCCGAACCGCACACTCACTTCCTGGCCGGGAACAAGCTCCCGAACGCCAAAGCGGCGAAGTGTCTCCATGTGTACGAAAATATCCGGGGTTCCATCACCGCGCGTCACAAACCCGTAGCCACGCGCCCGATTGAACCATTTGACAACCGCAACCTCAAAATCGCCCACAGGGACAACCGCTGTTTCGGGGTTTTTGTCGGCCGGGCGAATCGGAGCGGTTTGAACGACCGTGCTGTCGTCAATTTCAAGTATCTTGGAAGCCTGCATGCCCTTGGGTCGCTTTACAGCCTCGCAGGTTATGGTGGCGCCCTCTTCCAGAGTGTCTCTGCCAAACTGACGCAAACACGATGAATGCACCAAGACGTCCGCAGCGCCATCGTCTGGCACTAAGAACCCGTACCCCTTTACCGAATCAAACCACTTAACAACGCCGTGTATTTCAACAGTCGTTTCGGGTGATTCACCGGTGGATTCGAATTGTTCTTCCATCCCCACCCCGAAATCAGACCGGATATCGCACCGTTACTCGAACCACATGTGTTCGCGATAAACCGACCGTTCTTGATCTTCAGTGTGCCCCCCCCAAGAGGCAATGGTTAATTATACAGATTTTTGTGCCTTGTTGAAACCCGCTAACGTGCGTTTTGCAATTGGCAGGTGCTAATGCCCACACGCCTTGCAGGCTTAACGATGAGCGATTAAGAAAAGGGATGAACTGTTCAAGGTAAGCACGAGATTAAGTGATGCCTAAACAGCTCATTTCGAGGATCAGCGCAGCAACGACAAAAACAATGTGCGCTTTTAGTCCGAAAGCAGGGGAATGATTCACGCCGTCACTATGGGCATTGGCCTTTTCGGGCTCTGGCTTCTTCTATCAGGGTTCCTAGACAACACACTTTTGCTGGGGCTTGGAGTCGCCTCATGCGTCGTCAGTGTGTATATCGCTGCACGGATGGAGGTGGTCGACAAAGAATCAGTCCCGCTCCAACTGAAGTTTGGTGTATTTGGATACCTTTTTTGGCTTTCCGCTGAGATAGGCAAAGCAAACTGGGCGGTGACCAAAGTAATTCTTTCACCGCGCATACGCCTCAACCAGCGGATGATTACAGTGCCAGCAGATCAGGCAACAGATGTTGGACGGGTTACGTTCGCCAATTCCATAACGCTCACCCCAGGCACCATCACGGTTGAGACAGAGCGCCATTCGTTCCTGGTCCACGCATTGACCAACGAAGCTGCGGATATGGAAGCACTGTCTGATATGGGCGCGCGGGTATCTGCTGTGGAGAACCGCACCTGATGTTTACAGCAGCAACCATGGCCGTATCGGTAACGATGGCACTTATTCTGATCAGGGCCTTCCTGGGGCCAACAGTTTATGACCGCGTATTGGCGGTAAACGCATTTGGGACCGTGACTGTTCTGATTATCGGCCTCATAGGTTTCCTGACGGAACGGCCAGAATTTCTCGACATTGCGCTCCTCTACGCTCTGATCAATTTCGTCGGAACAATCGCGATCCTCAAATTTTTCAGGTATCGAAGTCTCGGTCGAACCTCAGAAGCAAACGGTCACGAAAACAGTAGGGGGCCAGCAGAATGATCGACCTTGCTCTCGATATTGCCAGCTGGGCCTCATTTTCCCTTGGCGGTTTCTTTTTGATTGTCGGCGCCATCGGAATGATCCGCCTGCCCGACTTTTGGTCACGTCTTCACGGCGCAGGCGTCATCGATACAGCTGGAGCTGAGCTCATTCTGCTTGGCATGATCTTCCAGGCTGGTCTCACTCAGGTGACGATCAAACTCATCCTGATCGGTCTGTTTGTTTTTCTGACAAGTCCGACTGGCACACATGCCGTTGCGAATGCGGCTTACGTAGCCGGTATCCGGCCACTTGGAGAGATCAAGGATGATAACGATAGAGAGACGAGGGGGACAAAGTCATAGAAGCCTATATTGACATTATCCTTTTCGGATTTCTAATCATCACCTCCTTTGCAATCATGAAGCTGCGCAATCTGTTTGCAGTCGTCATGTTGTCTGGTGTGTTCAGTCTGCTCTCAGCTGGCCTTTTCGTAGCCCTGGATGCTGTTGACGTTGCCTTTACAGAAGCAGCCGTTGGCGCAGGTATTTCAACAGTCCTTATGCTGGGGACCTTGGCGCTCACGCACCAGGAAGAGAAACCCGCACAACACTCAAGAGCCTTGCCTCTTCTGGTTGTCTTTGTAACAGGCGCCGCGCTTCTTTATGGCACTGCAGACCTGCCACCGTTTGGTTCGGCAGATACGCCTGTCCAACAGCATGTGGCACCCGAATATATTGAACGCACACCTAAGGAAATTGACATTCCTAACATTGTCACCGCAGTGCTCGCGTCTTACCGAGGCTACGACACGCTGGGCGAAACTGTTGTGATTTTCACTGCCGGTATTGCCGTCATTGTCCTGCTGCACGGCTCAACTCGCCGCAGGCGCCGCGAAGATGGCGAGGAGACAGACAGCTAATGGACCATCATTTCATTCTGCGCGTCGTCTCAAAGATGCTCATCCCGCCCATTTTGCTTTATGCGCTTTATGTCCAATTTCACGGTGACTTCGGTCCGGGTGGCGGGTTTCAGGCAGGCGTCATTTTTGCAGTTGGCTTCATCCTATATGGCCTGGTCTATGGGCTTGACCATCTGCGCCGCGTGGCACCACCAGCAATAGTACGCGCGGGCATTGCCTTGGGCGTTCTGCTCTACGCAGGGACCGGCGCCTATAGCCTCTTTAAGGGCAAAAACTATCTCGACTATTCGGCATTGGCAGACCCCGAGCGTGCCGTCGGCGGGCAGCACTTGGGCATCCTCCTCGTTGAAGCTGGCGTGGGCCTGACTGTCGCCAGTGTAATGATCGCCGTCTTCATGGCATTTGCATCGCGCGCGCCAGAAATCAAGGACACTGACTGGTGACGTGGGACCATATGACAGCCGAGTTTTTGGTCGGCCATTACAATTATTGGATGACCATCATCTTGATGATGATTGGCCTCTACGTCGTCGTGAGCCGGGGCAACCTTGTCAAAAAGATCGTGGGATTAAACCTCTTTCAGACGTCGGTTTTTATGCTCTACATCTCCATGGCCAAAATCTTTGGAGGGACGGCGCCCATCCTCACCGGCAACGAGGATGAGGTCTATTCCAACCCGCTTCCTCACGTTCTCATTCTGACCGCCATTGTGGTGGGCGTTGCGACGACTGCGTTGGGCCTTGCTCTCATCATTCGTATCCGCGAGAGCTTTGACACAATCGAGGAAGACGAAATCTTCGACATTGAACAAAAGATGGCGGAGCACGCCACATCGACCAGCGGAGAGCGCTAATAAATGTTGAGCAGTCTCACGCCCCACCTCCCCGCACTGCAGGTGGTCATTCCGCTTATTGCCGCGCCACTTTGCACCCTTTTTGTGAACAGGCACCTGGCCTGGGCCATTGCATTCACGGCATCTGTCGCCGCCTTTTTGGTGTCGGCATTGCTATTGGTCTCTGTGCTGGACGGCGCGGTCATCTCCTACCAACTGGGCGGCTGGGCGCCGCCATGGGGCATCGAATATCGCATTGACGCAGCAAACGCCTTTGTCCTCTTTATCGTGTCATTGATCGGCGCGCTGGTATTGCCCTACGCGCGCCAAAGCATTGAACGCGAGTTCGACGCCTCGACGCATACCTACTTCTACACCTGCTACCTGCTCAGCCTCACAGGATTTCTGGGTGTGGCCGCCACTGGCGACGCGTTCAACGTCTTCGTTTTCCTGGAGATTTCATCGCTCTCCAGCTATGCGCTTGTTGCCTTCGGCGCAAAGCGCGACCGGCGGGCCCTGACCGCTGCGTACAACTACCTGATCATGGGGACAATTGGGGCGACTTTCTTCGTGATTGGCCTGGGCTTTCTCTACATGGTCACAGGTACGCTCAACATGGCTGACCTCGCTGTCCGACTCGATGACGTCGGCGATACCAGGGTCACGCGTGTTGCCTTCGTCTTCATTCTGGTGGGCGTCGGCCTGAAGCTCGCCATGTTCCCGCTGCACCTCTGGCTGCCAAATGCTTACAGCTACGCGCCACCCCCAGCTGCCGCATTCCTGGCAGCGACAGCGACAAAAGTTGCGCTCTATGTCCTCCTGCGCTTCATGTTCACCATCTTCCAGTTCGACCATCCGATCCAGGGACTGACGTTCGAATATGTCGTGATGCCGCTGGCCATTGCGGCTATGTTTGCGGCTTCTATCGCAGCCGTATTCCAAGAAGACATTAAACGCCTTCTCGCCTATTCAAGCATTGCGCAAGTGGGGTACATGCTGCTTGGGGTCGCTCTGCTTACCGAAACAGGCCTTACCGCTGGCATCATTCATCTTTTCAACCACGCCGTGACCAAGGGCGCGCTTTTTTTGGCGGTAGGGTGCTTTGTCTATCAGGTGGGGTCTAGCCGCCTGGGAGACCTCAAAGGCATTGGCAAGACCATGCCCTGGACGACGGCCGCCTTTGCCGCTGGGGGGCTGAGCCTGATCGGCGTGCCGCTCACTGTCGGTTTTATCTCGAAATGGTATCTGATCCAGGCCTCGCTTGAGGCTGGCTCTCTGCTCATTGCAGGCCTGATCGTAGCCTCATCTCTTATTGCCATGGTCTATGTCTGGCGGATTATCGAAGTCGCGTATCTGGAGCCCGCGCCTGAGGGGCGCGAAGCCAAAGAGGCACCGCTCTCCATGATTTTGCCCACCTATGCCTTGGTCGCCGCTAGCCTTTATTTCGGGATCAATAGCGAGCTGACCAGCAGTGCAGCATCCGTTGCCGCTAATGCTCTCTTTTCGGCGACGAACCTTGCAAGCGAAGGAGCCAGCCATTGAGCCCCGAACTCGCAATTACCCTGACAGTCCTGCTGCCTGCCGCTGCGACCCTCTTGCTGGCGGCGTTCGACAAACAACCGAACCTCCGCGAAGCCGTTAGCCTGCTCACTGCAGGGGCACTCTTCATCATCATTCTTGGCTTGCTCCAGACCGTGCTGGACGGTGCACAACCGACTGCCCACTGGTTTGACGTTCTGCCGGGGCTATCCCTTACATTTGAGATCGAACCACTGGGCATGTTGTTCGGAGTCATTGCATCAGGTCTTTGGATTGTCACCACGCTGTACTCAATCGGCTATATGCGCGGGAACAAGGAGACGAAACAGACCCGGTTCTACATCTGTTTTGCCATCGCCATCTCAGCGACCATGGGCATTGCTTTTGCCGCCAACATGTTCACGCTCTTCATCTTCTATGAAGTGCTGACACTGTCGACCTACCCCTTAGTGGCGCACAAAGAAACAGACGCAGCGCGCAAGGGCGCGCGGACCTATATGGGCATCCTGGTCACCACGTCGATTGGGTTTCAGCTGGTAGCAATCGTCTGGACCTGGGTCGTCGCGGGGACACTCGACTTTGAGCAGGGTGGTATCCTCGCAGACAAGATCGATCCAACGCTGCTGCCGTTCCTGCTGGCGCTTTATGCCTTCGGGATCGGCAAGGCTGCGCTCATGCCCTTTCACAGATGGTTGCCCGCAGCCATGGTGGCACCGACACCAGTGAGCGCCCTACTCCACGCAGTCGCTGTTGTGAAGGCTGGTGTCTTCACAATGCTGAAGGTGGGCGTCTATATATTCGGGATAGATCTGCTAGCAACGACGGGCGCCGCAGACTGGCTCATGTGGCTTGCCGCCTTCTCCATCCTGGCAGCCTCGGTTGTCGCCATGACCAAAGACAATCTGAAAGCGCGGCTCGCCTATTCAACCATCAGCCAGCTTTCATACATCACTCTTGGCGTGGCGCTGGCCACATCATTGGGTGTCATGGGCGGCGCGATACAGATCGCCATGCATGCCATGGGGAAGATCACGTTGTTCATGTGCGCAGGCGCGATCTATGTAGCAACTCACAAGACTGAGATCAGCGATATGGATGGCCTCGGCCGGGTGATGCCTTTCACCTATGGCGCTTTCTTCATCGGCGCGCTTTCGATCATCGGCCTCCCCCCATTAGGCGGCGCATGGACCAAATGGTATTTGATGCTCGGCGCCGCTGACGCAGGTCAGATCATCATGGTAGCGGTCTTTATGGTGAGCTCGCTCCTTAACATCGCCTATTTGCTGCCCGTCGTAGCCCGTGGCTTCTTTATGGGAAGCACAGGCCCCGTCGCGCATTCGTTGGGCGCAGCCGTCGCCCCGACAAAAGGCATTCAGGAAGCTCCACTCTGGTGCGTGGTTCCCCCTTGCCTCACTGCCATTGGATGCCTGCTGCTCTTTTTCTATGTAGGCGATATTTACACACTGATTGAGCCGGTCGCCTTCCCTGAAGGGAGACCCCAGCCATGAGTACCGAGATGAAGACACCAGAGACAGACCCGGCGAAGCTCCCTTGGCTCGGGCGCAAGCTTCTATGGCTGGACAATATGAAAAATGTGGACCGGATTATCTATGCGCTCTTCGTACTCTGTGCTGGGCTGATTGCGGCAGATTTCATGTACAGCAAGAAAAGCTATCTCGCTATTGAGGATATTCCGGGCTTCTATGCCGCTTATGGCTTTTTCATGTCTGCAGCCCTCATTATCTTCGCACGCGTCATGCGCGTGTTCTTGAAGCGCGACGAAACCTATTATTCGCCAAAGGACGTGGAGTCCGAAGCCTACCCAGAAGACCAGCTGAGCCGGGAGACAATCAATGATTGATCTTTTCCCGCCATTTCTTCTGTTCGTCGCTGGTGCAGCGCTGCTGCCTTTCATTCCAAATGGACATCCCCGTGCGCTCGCTGCTGCCAGCGTGCCCGTCATCAGCGTCTACCTTATCTGGATGATGCCCGAAGGCATGCATGGTCAGTTCACCCTGGTCGGTCAGGAATTAACCCTGCTGCGCGTGGATAAACTCTCAACCATCTTCGGCCTTATCTTCTCCCTCGCCGCTTTCCTGGGCCTTATTTTCGCTTGGTATGTGCGAGACACCATCCAGCAGACAATGTCGCTGCTCTATGCCGGTACCGCGATCGGCGCTGTCTTTGCGGGAGATCTCATCTCGCTTTTCATCTTCTGGGAAGGCACCGCTATTGCGTCGGTCTTTCTCATCTGGGCGAGACGCACCGAAGGCGCCTATTGGACGGGAATGCGTTACCTCATCGTCCAAGTTGGATCCGGCGTTATCCTGCTTGCAGGCATGGTACTTCAGTACAACGAAACGGGGTCTATGGCGTTTGAGGCTATGACGCTAGGTAGTCCCGCGACGTGGGCCATCTTCATCGCCTTCGGCGTCAAATGCGCCTTCCCCCTGCTGCACAATTGGATGCCGGACGCGTACCCTGCCGCGACTGTAACGGGGACAGTGATCCTGTCAGTCTTCACAACGAAGCTTGCTATTTACGCCCTCGCACGCGGTTTCGCCGGAACAGAAATTCTGATCTATATCGGCGCAACCATGGCTATCTTCCCGGTTTTTTATGCAGTTATCGAGAACGATCTCCGACGGGTGTTGACCTATAGCTTGAACCAACAACTTGGATTTATGGTTGTTGGAATTGGTGTTGGGACGGAGCTGGCGCTGAATGGGACAATTGCGCACGCCTTTGCCAGCATTCTCTATCAGGCGCTGCTCTTTATGAGCATTGGCGCAGTACTTTTTAGAACGGGAACGGCCAAGGCCTCCGAACTTGGGGGCCTCTATAAGACCATGCCGCTTACGATGGTCTTTTGTGTGATTGGCGCGGCTTCTATTTCTTCCTTCCCACTTTTTTCAGGCTTTGTGAGCAAATCGCTCATCCTGTCGGCATCGATGCAGGAAGGCTACTACATCGTTTGGGGAATCCTGCTCTTTGCATCAGCAGGGGCGTTCATCCACTCGGGCATTAAAGTCCCCTTTTTCGCCTTCTTCGCGCAAGACAGTGGGTTGCGCCCAAAAGAGGCGCCCTGGAACATGTTGTTGGCGATGGGCCTAACGGCGTCCCTTTGCATCGCAATCGGCGTCTATCCATACCCGCTTTACGCATTACTGCCCTATGACGTCGACTATGTGCCTTACACCACGACCCATGTGGTCACGCAGCTGCAACTGCTCTTCTTCTATATGCTCGCCTTTGTAGTTCTTATGAAAACAGGCATCTACCCACCAGAGTTGAAATCGGTAAACCTTGATTTTGATTGGACCTATCGTAAGCTCGGTCCTGCGATAATCAGGAGTGTCAGGTCACTAATCCAGGCCGTTTGGGGCGCACTCATCGGTGCCAGCCTGCGAGGATTGAATTTTGGGGTTGCCACCTTGGAACGCGCCCATGGCACAGAAGGACCTCTTGCTCGGGCATGGCCAACCGGATCTATGGTGCTTTGGATTGCCGTCCTTCTTGGCGGGGTCCTTCTGCTAAACTATATGTGACCAATCACTCTTTCTGCTCTTAGCCTAGAAGGTTACCCGACATGGAAATGACTGGCGAATTCCGCATTCCCGCTCCTCAAGCAGACGTTTGGGCGGCGCTCAATGATCCCGAGGTGCTTCAGCAATCCATTCCTGGCGCAGAGAGCGTTGAAAAAACCAGCGACACCGAATTTGCTGCCGTTGCGAAAGCGAAGGTCGGCCCTGTCAGCGCCAAGTTCAAAGGCAATGTGACCCTCTCCGACATAGATGCCCCCAACGGCTACAAAATCAGCGGCGAAGGATCTGGTGGCGCAGCTGGCTTTGCCAAAGGGTTCGCTGTGGTGAAACTCACACCAGATGGTGACGGCACCCTTCTGAGCTATGAAGTTCAGGCAACAGTAGGCGGCAAGCTCGCACAGGTAGGACAGAGGTTTATTGACTCCACAGCCAAGAAAATGGCGGATGAGTTCTTTACATCGTTTGCCGCCATTACCGGTGGCACAACAGAAGACGAGGTCGATGCCATTGCACCAACTCATGTGCCCCTAGTGCCCGACGAAGAGGCAGGCCTCGGCCTCGCCCCTTGGATGTGGGGTACACTTGTGATCGCTGGCGCATTGATTGCGATCTACGTCGCTACCATGTAACGCCGAGCCAGTGCATTGCGTCGCACAGCTTGACGGCGACCGGCCAAGCGCAGACACTTATTCCAAAGAAACCCAAAGGACGCCAGCGAACGTCCTGACGGCTTAAGAAATGCCGTCGCTAACTTCGGGAGGAACCGCCCATGGCTCTCGTCTCTATGACAGTCAACGGCAAAGCAGTATCGGGTGAAGTCGAAGGCCGCACCCTGTTGGTCCAATTCATACGTGAGAACCTCGCTCTCACCGGCACTCATGTTGGTTGCGATACCAGCCAGTGCGGCGCCTGTGTCATCCATATGGATGGGAAAGCGGTAAAAGCCTGCACGATGCTCGCCCTGCAAGCGGAAGGCAGCACCATCACAACCATTGAAGGATTGGCAAAGGGGGATGACCTTCACCCCGTGCAACAGGCTTTCAAAGAAAATCATGGGCTGCAGTGCGGTTTCTGTACACCGGGCATGATCATGACGGCCGTTGATATGATCGATCGGATTCCAAACTTGGACGAGGAAACGGTCCGCGCCGAGCTGGAAGGCAATATCTGTCGCTGTACCGGCTACCAGAATATTGTGAAGTCCATTCTGGACGCCGCTGAAACCACACCCGCCTAATTCAGCACGGGGATTCCGGGAGGAGGAATTCATGAGCAAGACAGGAATAGGACAGGCTGTCCGCCGCAAGGAAGACAAACGGTTCATCACAGGCGCCGGGCGATATACTGATGATCTGAACCGTCCTGGCCAAGCTCATGCCTATTTTCTGCGAAGCCCCCATGCCCATGCCAGGATCAATGGCATTGATCTGACAGAAGCGGTTGCTGCACCTGGTGTCGTAAGTATCTTTACCGGATCCGATGTCGCGGCGGATGGACTTGGCGGATTGATTTGCGGCTGGACGGTTCATTCCAAGGACGGTTCCGAAATGAAAGCTGGGGCCCATCCGATCCTCGCAGAAGACACGGTGCGCTATGTCGGCGATCACGTTGCGATGGTTGTGGCTGAAACCTATCTGCAGGCGAAATCAGCAGCTGAGCTGATTAACGTCGACTATGACGTCCTCGATGCTGCGGCGGATGTGGGCACGGCACAGGATGGGTCCGCGCCACAGGTTCATACGGAAGCACCTAGCAATACATGCTTCGACTGGGAGCTTGGAAACAAGGCAGAAACGCAAGCGGCCCTTAAGAACGCCGCCCATGTGATCAAACTGGATCTCACCAACAATCGCCTGATCCCAAACGCCATGGAGCCTCGTGCAGCGATTGCGGATTATGACACCGGGACAGACGAATACACGCTTTGGACAACCAGCCAAAACCCGCATGTTGCGAGGCTTGTCCTGTCCGCCTTTGTCGGGGTGGCTCCGGAACACAAACTACGAGTTATTGCGCCCGATGTTGGTGGTGGGTTTGGCTCTAAGATTTTCATCTATGCAGAAGAGACCGCCTGCACCTGGGCGTCAGCGAAGATCAAGCGTCCGATCAAGTGGACAGCCGAACGCAGCGAGTCCTTTCTCTCAGACGCACACGGGCGCGATCATGTGAGCCACGCCGAACTGGCAGTTGCGGAAGATGGAACGTTCCTGGGGCTCCACGTCAAAACCAAAGCCAATCTAGGCGCCTACCTGTCGACTTTCGCATCGTCCGTCCCGACTTATCTCTATGGCACACTGCTGTCGGGTCAATACGCCTTGCCGACAGTCTATGTTGAGGTCGACGGAGTGTTCACCCACACAGCACCGGTAGACGCCTATCGAGGAGCTGGACGCCCTGAAGCAACCTACTTGATTGAACGGATCGTCGAAACAGCCGCGCGTGAACTGGGGTTCGATCCAGCTGAACTCCGTCGCAAGAATTTCATTCGCACGTTCCCGCATCAAACGCCGGTCATCATGAACTACGACATCGGTGACTACGATGCCTCCCTCGATAAAGCGCTTGCACTCGTCGACTATGACGGCTTCCCAGCCCGCAAAGCTGAGGCCGAGAGCCGCGGAAAAAAACGGGGCATCGGATTCTCGACCTATATTGAAGCTTGTGGCCTCGCACCTTCCGCCGCTGTCGGTTCCCTTGGTGCGGGCGTAGGGCTTTGGGAAAGCGCTGAGGTTCAAGTTGCACCCACAGGTAAGATCGAAGTCTTTACCGGCGCCCACAGCCATGGCCAGGGCCATGAAACAACCTTCGCACAGCTTGTCTGCGAACGGATTGGCGTACCCCTTGAAGACGTTGAAATCATCCATGGGGACACAGGTCGCGTGCAGTTTGGCATGGGCACCTATGGTTCGAGGTCGGGCTCTGTCGGCATGAGCGCTCTCGCTAATGCGCTCGATAAAATCGAAGCCAAAGCAAAGAAAATTGCCGCACACCTGATGGAGGCGGACGCGGGCGATATCGAGCTCAAAGACGGAGTCTTTACTGTCGCCGGAACCGACAAGGAACTTGCCTGGGCGGAGCTCGCGCTTGGCGCTTATACCGCCCACGGTTTCCCGACATCCGAAATTGAGCCCGGGCTCAAAGAAAACGCCTTCTATGATCCACTCAACTTCACCTTCCCGTCTGGCTGTCACATTTGCGAAGTCGAAATAGACCCAGACACCGGCGTGACACAGATAGCAAACTTCGTCGCCGTCGATGATTTTGGCGTGATTGTGAACCCGATGATCGTGGAAGGTCAGGTCCAGGGCGGTATCGCCCAAGGGATCGGACAGGCGCTGTTTGAGGCAGCACATTATGACGAAACCGGTCAGTTGATTACCGGCTCGTTCATGGACTATTGCATGCCGCGCGCCGACGACCTGCCCGATTTTAATTTGGGCTTTACCCAAACAGATTGCCCCTCAAACCCCATGGGAATGAAGGGCTGCGGTGAGGCTGGCGCAATCGCCTCGCCCCCCGCGGTCATCAACGCCATTACAGACGCCCTGGGCGTCCGAGACATTAAAATGCCTGCAACCCCCGCACGTGTGTGGGCGGCGCTCGCCGCGCCATCACCTGGCTCTGATTGAGGAACACCCATGTACCAGTTCGACTATCATCGCGCACAAACAGTCGCTGAAGCCGCAGAGCTTCTCGCCGCCAATGACGAAAACACACTTATCGCAGGTGGACAAACGCTGATCCCGACGCTCAAGCAGCGCCTCGCCATGCCAGCGACGCTGATCGACATCGGCAACATCGCAGATCTCAACTTCATCAAAGCCGAAGGAAACGCAATCACCATCGGTGCCGCAACGAAGCATGCAGACGTTGCCTCCTCACCTGACGTGGCAAAACACCTGCCTGCATTGGCGCACCTTGCCGCACATATTGGAGACCCTGCAGTACGTAATCGCGGCACCATTGGCGGGTCGCTCGCAAATAATGATCCCGCAGCTGACTATCCAGCCGCCGCCCTCGGTCTCGACGCCAAAATACACACCAACAAGCGCCTGATTGATGCAGATCCCTATTTCACCGGCATGTTCGAAACGGCCTTGGAAGAAGACGAAATCATCACAGAAGTGACCTTCCCCCATCCGGAGAAAGCCGCTTACGTCAAATTTCCAAACCCAGCTTCTCGTTACGCAATGGTCGGAGTTTTCGTTGCAAAGACGCCCATCGATATCCGCGTCGCAGTCACAGGTGCAGGCGCCGATGGTGTCTTCCGCATGAAAGAAATGGAAGACGCCCTCAGCAGTAACTGGTCACCGGACACTGTCACGGGGATCAAAGTTCCCGAAGACGACCTTCTGTCCGACCTCCATGGCGCTGCCGACTATCGCAGCCATCTTATCTCTGTGATGGCTGGACGTGCTGTCGCAGCGACCATGTGACCTGAACCGTCTTTCGCTGTAACCTGAACGTATGACCATTTCTCTTCCCGCCTCCATCGACGAGACAGCGGCGCTTCTCTCGAGCGGTGCCTATGTCGCTGATCGATCGCTTGCGACCGTTCTCTTTTTGGCACTCAAAATGGGCCGCCCGCTTTTCCTGGAAGGCGAAGCCGGTGTCGGCAAGACAGAGATCGCGAAGGTGCTTGCAAGCGCATTGGGACGAAAACTCATTCGCCTGCAATGCTACGAAGGACTGGACGCCGCTGCTGCTGTCTATGAGTGGAATTATCAGGCACAGATGATTGAAATCCGCCTGGCCGAAGCGCAAGGTGTCGAAGACAGACATGTTCTCGCCAAAGACGTGTTCGATGACCGGTTTCTGATCCGCCGTCCGCTCCTGCAGGCGCTGGAACCGGACGTCAATGGTCCGCCTGTCCTCCTGATTGATGAGCTCGACAGAACAGATGAGCCCTTCGAAGCCTATCTCCTTGAGGTGCTCTCAGATTTTCAGATCACTATTCCAGAGATCGGCACTGTCAAAGCCGAAGAACCGCCCATCGTGATCGTTACGTCCAACCGGACCCGCGAGATCCATGACGCACTAAAGCGCCGCTGCCTCTATCACTGGGTGGATTACCCAGACGCAGAGAGAGAACTGGAAATCGTCCGTCTGAAAGCTCCAGATGCCGCAGAAGACTTGTCTCAGCAGATCGTGTCTTTTGTTCAAGCGTTGCGGGAGCGTGACCTTTACAAACAGCCAGGCATTGCCGAAACGCTGGATTGGGCAAACGCCCTCACCCAGCTAAACGCCGTCTCTCTGAGTGAGAGCAATATCAACGACACCCTGGGGACTCTGCTTAAATATCAGGACGATATTGCACAAGTGCGCGGGTCCGACGCCGCTCAAATTCTGGATGAATTGAAAACTGCAGCTGAATGACGGAAAGCCTGGGTCATATCGCAGACAATATCGCACATTTTGCGCGCGTCCTGCGCCGTGCCGGTGTCCCGGTGGGCCCCCGTCAGGTCCTCGACGCCATTGAGGCCGTCAAAGTCGCGGGCATCAGGTCAGAGGGTGACCTCTACTGGGCGCTGCATACGACTCTGATCCACACGCAGGACATGCGGGAGATCTTCAATCAGGCGTTCCACGTTTTCTGGCGCGACCCCCGCATGCTGGAGCGCATGATGGCAATGATGCTTCCAGAACTCACAATGCCGCCAGAGTACCCTGAGGAGCCGACAAGCCGAAGGCTGGCAGAAGCCCTGCTCAATCAGGAGAACTCCCCGCAACAGGAGCCTGAACCGGACATAGAAATCGATGCCAGGGAAACCATGTCGGCCGCGGAGATCCTGCGAACCAAAGACTTCGAGCAGATGAGTGCCGCAGAGATTGCGGAAGCGCGAAAAGCGCTTGCCCGCCTCCACCTGCAGCATGACAGAGTGCTGACCCGCAGAACACGTCTCTCCTCTCGAGGTTCGCTCATCGATATGCGTGCCACCCTGCGTGCATCGCTACCTGGCGGCGACATTATCCCCCTGAAGCGCCGGGAGCGCAGGCACCGTCCGCCGCCCCTTGTAATCCTCTGCGATATTTCCGGGTCCATGAATGTCTATGCACGAACATTCCTTCACTTTTTCCACGCCCTCACAAATGATCGTGACAGAGTTCAGACGTTCCTGTTCGGCACGCGCCTCACCCACGTGTCGCGCCAACTGCGCCACAAGGATATTGATGAGGCGCTGTCAGCTGTTTCTAACGCCGTGGAAGACTGGGATGGAGGCACACGGATTGGCGAGACATTGAGACGCTTCAATGTGGATTGGTCTCGGCGGGTGCTTGGCCAGGGCGCTACGGTCCTGCTCGTCACTGATGGATTGGACAGAGACGGCGCCGAAGGCTTAGAGCCCGAAATTACCCGCCTTCACCGCGCGAGCCGCAGACTGATATGGCTAAATCCACTGCTCCGCTATGATGCATTTGAGCCTAAAGCCCTTGGCATTAGAACCATACTACCCCATGTGGATGAGTTCAGACCTGTCCACAACATGGCGTCCCTTGAAGACCTTGTGGCATCCTTGGGTGCCCCTGAGAAAAAATGGCCAACAGCAGCATGACGGAAACGGCAACACATTCCGACGATAACGTCTTGGCGCAAGCAGCAGCCTGGGCAGACGCGGGGCACAAGGTGGCACTTGCTACCGTGATTGAAACCTGGGGCTCAGCGCCCCGACCTGTTGGCAGTCAGCTTGCCATTCGCGAGGACGCTACGTTCGTCGGCTCTGTTTCCGGCGGATGCATTGAAGGCGATGTTGTGATACGCGCCCTTGATGCCATTCAAAGTGAGGCGTCAGAAGTGTTGGAATATGGTGTCGCCGACGCCATGGCCTGGGAAGTGGGGCTTGCCTGCGGCGGCAAGATCAAAATCTATCTCGAACCTCTCACGCATTCCTGACCCATGAAGCAGGAAACCCTGAAACAGATATTGAGCGCCCAGGCTGCGAAACAACCCATCGTGTTGGCGTCAAACCTCAATACGAATGAGCAACTGACGCTCACGCCAGACCAGATTGGTCATCCTGACTGGATGGTTGCCGCCTTAGACGCAGCCATTCGCTCCGACAAAAGCCGCGTGACAGACGCGCCGGATGGGACGCCCTGGTTCTTCAATGTCTTCAACCCGCCGCTCCGTCTCATCATTGTCGGGGCCGTTCACATCGCACAGCCGCTGGCGCGCATGGGCCTTGAGGCAGGCTATGATGTGAGTGTTGTCGACCCAAGAGAGGCGTTCGCCTCAGCAGAACGTTTTCCAAATATTACGTTGATCAGAGAATGGCCCGATGAGGCCCTTCAAAACCTGGCGCTTGATGCCCGCACCGCTGTCGTCACCCTCACCCATGACCCAAAACTGGATGACCCTGCCCTTCATGTCGCGTTGAAGTCTGCCGCTTTCTACATCGGTGCGCTTGGTAGCAAGAAGACACAAGCCACCCGCCAACAACGCCTCACCGACGCGGGCTTTGCCAGCGCCGAAATTGCGCGCATCTGTGGGCCAATCGGCCTCGACATTGCGGCCAAAAGCCCCGCGGAAATTGCCATCGCAATCCTTGCCGAAATAACGCAAACACTTCGCCAGGAGCGTTCATGAGGTTCGGCTCCTTTCCCGTGACAGAAGCAGAAGGCATGGTGCTCGCGCACTCTGTGCGTACAGGTGCCAAAATTTTCAAGAAAGGCCGCGTTCTGAGCGGTGAAGACATTGAAGCACTGTCTTATGCAGGTGTCTCTACAGTCTACGCCGCCCACCTGGGCATAGAGGACACGCAGGAAGATGAAGCCGCTGCGACCATTGCAGCGGCACTCACAGGACCCAATACACGCGCTGACACCGCCTTTACAGGCAGAGCCAATCTCTATGCAACAGCCCCCGGCATCCTTCGCCTAAATGAATCGACCATCAACGAGATCAATGCTTTGGATGAGGCGATTACCGTCGCAACGCTCCCAAATTTCGAGGTGATATCCGAAGGTCAGATGTTGGCCACTGTGAAAATCATTCCTTATGCCGCACCCAAGCAGCTTGTTGAGCACGCGGCGAGCTTGGCGACTGGCACATCGCCCACGCTAGAGCTTCACCCTTTCAAACTTAAAAGGGCAGCCCTCATTCTCACAAGCGTCGAAGGAACCAAACAGTCTATTCTAGGCAAGTCGGAAACAGTCATCCGTGCGAGACTTGGGAGCCTCGGCGCATCACTTTTCAGCGTGCAGACATGCCGACATGACGAGGCATCACTCATAGGTGCACTTCAAGCAGTGCCGGACGGAGTTGAGATGATCCTGGTCCTTGGTGCATCAGCAACTGGTGACAGACGCGATGTGGTTCCAGCATCCATCGAAAAATCAGGGGGGGTGATCCAACATTTTGGCATGCCTGTTGATCCGGGAAACCTTCTCTTGCTGGCTGAGTTGAAAGGCCGTCCGGTGATCGGGCTGCCCGGCTGCGCCCGCTCGCCAAAACTGAACGGCGCTGATTGGGTGTTGCAACGTCTGGTGGCCGGACTGACGGTGGAGCCTCATGACATTCAATCAATGGGCGTTGGTGGCTTGCTAAAAGAGATACCTTCGCGGCCTCAACCTCGCGATTCCGAGCGCCCCAGCGACCATTTGCCCCGTGTCGCAGCCATCATCCTGGGCGGTGGCCGCTCCACCCGCATGGGGACGGTCAACAAGCTCACAAGCGATTTTGAAGGAAAGCCGATGATTGCTCATGTGGCCGACGCTGCTCTCGCCTCTAAGGCAGACGGCATTATCCTTGTGACAGGCCACGAAAAAGAAGACGTGCTAAAAGCCCTTGCTGGCCGTCCCATGTCTTATGCACATAATCCCGACTATGCGGATGGATTGAGTACCTCCATCAAGGCAGGCATTGAAGCCGCCACTGAGCTTGATCCGCCCGTTAACGCGGCCGTGATCTTGCTGGGCGATATGCCACTCATCACTGCAGATTTGATTGACCGTCTGATCAATGCGCGCGATCCAGCTGAGGAAAAGCTCATCTGCGTCCCCGTCGTGGGAAAAAAGCGGGGCAATCCTGTTTTGTGGGATGCCTCCTTCTTCAGCGATCTTCTAAACCTCTCTGGCGACGTGGGGGCAAAGGCGCTGATGGCACAGAATTCAGACCTTGTATGCGAGGTACCCGTCGACGGCGAGGGTCCTTTAACAGACTTCGATACGCCGGATGCACTCCACCAATATCAACCAGATTAGGGTCCCTTAAAGAATGCCGCGCTTCGAGGACCACAGATCACTTCCGTCCCAACAAGGGAAACATCACCCGTTCCAAAATCCAGTCTGCGGGCTCCTTTCAGAACAATTTCAGACGCCGCTCCCCCATGCCAAACCGATGCCTCCTCGCTTGCGTTGAAAACACAGGTCAGCGTCTCCTCGCCAAGCGCACGCTTAAACGCGAGTATGGGACCAATACTTTCCAGAAACGTGATGTCACCGGTCAAAAAACAGGCGTGTTCCTTTCTGAACGTGATTGCTTCGCGCGCAAACTTCAACACCGTATCCGACATCGCTTCCTGAACATCGACGGCTCGCTCAATGTGCGCCGCCGGGATTGGCAGCCAGGATTCTCCACTGCTGAACGCTGCATTGGGCGCACGACTGATCCATGGCATGGGGGTCCGGCATCCATCACGCCCTTTGCCAAAGGGAAAATAGAGCTCACCCACCGGGTCTTGAATCTGGTCGCGTTCAATGTCCACATCGGGTAGTCCGAGCTCTTCTCCTTGGTAGAGAAGGACGGTTCCTCTAAGTGTCAAAAGAAGTGCCAATCCGAATCTGGCAAAGCCATCGTCGCCGTCTCTCCCTCCCCCCCATCGGGTGACAGGCCGCGTCAAGTCATGATTGGAGAAGGTGACACAGGGCCAGGGATCACCGTTTTTCTTCAGCGTGTCCTGGTAGTAGCGCTGAAAGACCTCAGGCGCGAGGGATCTGTCTTCCAGAAAGTCGAACGTATAGGCCGTATGCAGCAAATCAGGCTCTCCCACATAGGTCCCAATCATTTCAGGGGTCTCAGCGAACTCGCCAAATGCCAGGCGCTCATCATATTCATTAAGAACGGATCGTACGGCCCGCATGGCAATTTGATTTTCAGGCAACCCACTATCGTGAATATGTTCCTGCAGGCGCGGGGCATGTGACCAGTTAAGGCCGGTACGCTCCTCCATTGGCACAGGCGGATTATCGGCGAGCGCAGCGTCATGGTAATAGGCATGGGCCACGTCTAGGCGGAACCCGTCCACACCGCGCTCCAACCAGAACCTCAACACGTTCATGAGGGCTTTCACGGCTTCAGGTTCATGAAAATTCAGTTTTGGCTGCTGACGCAGAAATTTGTGGTGGTAGTACTGGCGGCGCACCGGGTGCCAGGACCAGGCAGGCCCCCCAAAAGCGGACATCCAGTTGTTGGGCGGCGTGCCATCTTCCTTGGCATCTGCCCAGACATACCAATTGGCCTTTTCATTGTCGCGTGAAAGAAGGCTTTCCTGAAACCAGGCGTGCTGATCAGAGCTATGGGCAAGCACCTGATCGAGAATGAGTTTCATACCCCGCTTATGGGTCGCCTCCAAAAGCGCGTCGAACCCGTCAAGCGTTCCCATTTCCGGCGCGACATTGCAATAATCCGCAACATCATATCCGAAATCTTTGTTCGGACTTGGATAAATCGGCGAGAGCCAAATCGCATCGACCCCCAAAGACGCGACATAGTCGAGCTTAGATTTGATGCCCTCAAGGTCACCCACCCCGGACCCAGTCGTATCCGCATAGCTCCTTGGGTAAATCTGATAAACAACCGCGCCCTTCCACCAGGGCGTCTTCGCCGAACCACTCATACACATCCCCTAAAATATCGCGCTCCACTTGCGTAAATGCTACATGAGGATTGTGCACATGAATATGTTGGAGGAAGCCATGAGCGAGCTAGCGGACACAATTGTCCTGATCACTGATCTGGAACACTTTGTCGGGCGTCCAGCCGCAAAAGCCCTCCTTGATGCCGGAGCAACGGTCTATGGCACCGACCCTGCGTTTGCAGATGCCAACACCCGCATCGCAGCAGAAAGCGCCCTACCCGGCCTAAAGCCCGTCAGCGGCGCCGATCCTGTCGTTGCTGCCGGACGCGTTCTGGAGGAAGTCGGCCGCATTGATATGCTTATCAATAACGACGCCTTTCCTGCAATTCGCGCGCCTCTGGACACCGCCAAAGATGAGGACCTCGAGGCGACCTACGAAGCCCTCGTCTTCAAACCGTTCCGTGTTACCCGTGCCATTGTGCCCACCATGAAGTCCGCTGGCGGGGGCAAGGTCCTCTTCCTCACCTCCGCAGCCCCGCTCAACGGCCTTGCAAACTATTCCATCTATGCGTCCGCCCGGGGTGCCGCCAATTCTCTTATGCTGTCTCTCTCCCGGGAACTGGCACCAAAGAACATTCAGGTGAATGCCATAGCGCCCAACTATGTTGAAAATCCGGACTATTTTCCGCCGGAGCTTCTAGCGAACGAAGAGGCAAAGGCAAAGATCCTGAAAAACATTCCGCTTGGGCGTTTGGGCAAACCGGAAGAAGCAGCGGCCCTCATCAGGTTCCTAGCCAATCCATTGTCCGGGTTTATTACCGGCCAGGTCATTCCGTTTGCGGGCGGCTGGGCGAACGCACGGTAAGTGGTGTTTCAGTTAAGCTGAACAATGGGCGCCAGCGTCGGCCCAATCTCTTCATGCACAACAAGGTCCGCAAGTGGGTCCAATTCCGTTTCTTCACGATTCAAGATCACCAGCTTCGCACCGTTCTTTTTCGCCATGATGGGGAATCCTGCGGCGGGGTAGACCTGCAGCGACGAGCCAATTGCGATAAACAGGTCGCAGTCCAAGGTCGCTTCTGTCGCCCGTTCCATCTCGGATTCCGGCATCGCCTGTCCAAAGGAGATTGTCGCAGATTTAATGATCCCACTGCAAAACTGGCAGTCCTGCGGCTTACCATGTTCCTCATAGTGGGAACGGATCTCCGCCAACTCATACCGCGCACCGCAGTTAAGGCACGTCGCATAAGTGCTGTTCCCATGGAGCTCAATCACCTTGTCCGTCGGAACCCCTGAATTCTGGTGAAGGTTATCGACGTTTTGGGTAATGACGTGGGTGACCTTGCCCGTATCAACCAATTTGGCGACCGCCATATGCCCCTTATTGGGTTCAGCTGCTGAAAAGCTTCCATCCATGGTGAACTTGCGCCGCCAGGCCTCTATGCGCATGTCTTCCGAGGCCATGAAATCCCGAAAATCGATTGGGGCCATCTTGGTCCACAGACCACCAGGACTGCGAAAATCCGGAATGCCGGACTCCGTGCTGATCCCGGCCCCTGTGAACACCACCGTGCGTTCGCTCCTATCGATCAGCGCCTTCAATTCCGCAGACATGCCACACTCCCCAACAGTTCTCTTTGACCTTCAGGCCCGTTCCAGAAATGATACGCAAAACGAACCTCAGAAGGATAGGCAAACCACGCATGCGCTATTTGCACACCATGGTCCGCGTGACCGATCTTGACGCATCACTTGAGTTTTACTGCACCCATTTGGGTCTCAAAAATGTCGGTCGATATGACGTGGAAGAAGGCCGTTTCACCCTCATCTTCCTCGCTCCAGAAGGTCAGGAAGAGGCTCAGGTCGAACTGACCTACAATTGGGACCCTGAGGATCTTGACGAAGGTCGGAATTTCGGCCATCTGGCCTACCGGGTCGATAACATTTACGCGACCTGTCAAAAATTAGCGGACGCGGGAATCACCATTAATCGCCCGCCACGCGACGGTCGAATGGCGTTTGTGCGGTCTCCGGACAACATTTCCATTGAACTTCTTCAAGAAGGCCAACCCCTCCCGCCTCAGGAACCTTGGACATCCATGGAGAATACCGGCCACTGGTGAGGGCGAACCTGAACAGACTGTTCATCCAGCGTTCAAATGCGCAAGACCACCTTCTTCCTTGAGGTTGTGATGCCGGTCCACGTTGCTGATCGGCCCCTAAATTGCTCGTCCCCCCGGGATCGAGAGAAAGATTGGGAGAAGGAAATGATACTCACACGATTGACGCTCAGTGCCTGTCTGGTTGTTGGGACAATGGCCAGCATGTCTGTCCCAGTGGCTGCCGCGAGCCCGACGGGCATCAGCGGTCTAAACAATAATGGAAATATTCATCTGATCGGCGAGAGAGGCGGTCGTCAGGCCGGCCGCGGCGCCGGTCATCGCGGAACTGGTTATCTTGGCCGCGGCGCCGGTCATCGCGGAGCGGGTCATATTGGTCGCGGCGCCGGTCATCGCGGAGCGGGTCATATTGGTCGCGGCGCCGGTCATCGCGGAACTGGTTATCTTGGCCGCGGCGGCGGTCATCGCGGAGCTGGTCATATTGGTCACGGCGGCGGACACGGCCGACGCGGACACAATGGCTCATTCATCGCCGGCGCAATTGTCGGTGGCCTGCTTGGCTGGAACGCCGGTTATGGCTATCCGCGTGCCCAATATCAGCGCTACCGGCAATACCACCACTCCAGCTATGCTGGTGGGTCAGGCTGTCATCCAGTTAACAAGTTTGGAATATGGCGAGGCCGTCCAGCCAAGGTAGGCGGCACCATGTGCTACAATCGCAATGGTCAAGGTTATATAGTCTCCGGCAGCCGGTATCTAATCCACTACCGCTGAATTTCGGGCTCTGAGGTTGATTGAATCTAATGCGCGGTCAGGATACGGTTTTCCCATGAAACCTTTTGTCCAGGCCGCGTTTTGCCTTTGTTTATCTAGTGCCCTGCTCGCAAGCGTCTTATTTGCGCCAACAGCCCTTGCTGACGGCCAGGAAAATCCTCGGACATCTCCTCATTACGAAGTGCGAGAGCGCTACAATTACCGCGATCCACAAGCGGCCTATTGGGAAGGCTTTGAGCTCAAAAACGAAGGTGACTGCGAAGCAGCCATCGAACGCTTACGCCCACTTGCCCGCAATGGTCGAGGATATGAGTCAGCTCAGCACGCCTACGGCCTCTGTCTTATGTCGCTGGGTGGATTGCCGACTGAAAGTGGAACAAATTTCGACGCGGAGCAAGTACGCGGCAATGACCAATTCCTGCAGGGGCGCATCTGGGTGATGAGAGCCGCAAACGCTGGAAACTTTCAAGCGCAGCGCACCTTGCTGGCGCTTTACGCGGCCAACCTCGGGCCAGACAGTGACCCGGTGGAGATAGGCAAATGGCTGCGGCTCTACGACGTCAACCCGCTTCGCCTGACCCTTGGCGCAACAGATCAGAATGATGGACTTCGCTCCCACCTCCAACAGTCTATTGCCAGGTCAGATTATCTTGACGGCAAGGAACTTGCCCGCAACTGGACGCCCACCTATTGGGCGCCACCTGGCGTTCAGCATCACCGATAGAAACCACCATGAACTGGCGAAACAGCGAAGCACGCTACGGCTTAATAGCTGCCGGGTTGCACTGGTTCATCGCCCTGTTCTTTTTGGGAAACCTGGGGCTTGGCTTTTACATGATTGACCTGAAGCTCTCCGACCCAAATCTCTTTCCCCTATACCAACTCCACAAGTCCTTTGGCATATGCATCTTTCTCATTGTGACGTTGCGCCTCAGCTGGCGGTTCATCGACACGCCACCGGCCTTGCCTAAAAGCATGGCCTGGTGGGAGAAGATGGCAGCATCCCTCACCCATCTGGGGCTCTATACCATTCTTGTGGCGATGCCACTAACCGGCTGGATCATTGTGTCGGCCTCACCGATCAACATTCCGACGCTGATTTTTGACACAATTCCCGTCCCCCATATTGGGTTCATCGCAACCGATCCGGATAAGGATCAATGGTTGGCCGTCGGCCAATGGGCGCATTGGCTCCTTGCCTGGTCTGCTGGAGCGGCTGTGTTTCTTCACGCCGCAGCAGCCCTGCGCCATCACTTCATTTTGAAAGATGACATCTTGCGCCGCATGCTCCCCTGGGCTTCATAATATGGGGTCAAAGCCCACAATCCATTTCTCTCAGGCCAAAGGATGGTTCATGGTTTTTCGTAGTTTCGCGGTCTTGTTTCTATTCACGTCAAATGCCTTTGCCAGTGATTGGACCATAGTGCCAGACCGCAGCCAGTTGACATTTGAAGGCACACAAGCGGGCACATCCTTCCAGGGGTCTTTCGCAGACTTCTCCACCGCGATCACGTTGGACCCAACCAACCTAGAAAATTCTTCGATAAGCGTTGAAATTGTGACCGCAAGTGCGACCAGTGGGTCAGCTGAGAGAGATGGTGCATTGCCTGGTGCTGATTGGTTCGATGTCGCTACCCATCCAACTGCAAGCTTCGTCTCGTCGTTTGTGACCAAAACAGATGCTGGCTACGCAGCGGAAGGAGCGCTGACGATAAAAGGAACCACCCATCCCGTGACGCTTCCCTTCAGCCTCGACATTGATGGCGACGAAGCCACAGCAGCAGGAAGCCTCACCATTGACCGCAACGACTATGGCATCGGAGCCGGACCACTGAGCCCCATGGTAGGTACCGAGGTGGCAATCTCATTTGATTTGGTCGCCACCCGCTAAGTTCAGAATGATGCTTGTGCGCTAACCTGGCAGCTTGTCGAACGCCGCAACGCCCTCTGGGATCATGTGGAAGTCCTGAGCATCGCAGGTATAGATGGCGACCTGAGGGCCCTCGAACTGACTAGGATCGTCCATTGATCCCACCTTCAGCAGGACCAGCCCCGGTGCGCCGGGTGCCCGCGACAGTATGCTTGTGCCACAATTGCCACAAAACTCTCGCGTCACTGACGGGTCAATATCTGTACGCTTAAAGCTCTTAGGCGTGCCTTTGGTGTATTTGAAGGTGCCTTCAGGCATGCCCATGGTCACATTGGGCGACCCACCTGAAATATACTGGCATTCCCGGCAATGACATTGAGCCTTGAAGAGAGCATCCCCCTCAGCTTCATAGCGCAACTCGCCGCAATAACATCCACCTTCAACCTTCATGATACCTCTCCCATTGGTTTTATGGGGCAAGTGTTGCAGATCATGCCATCTCAGGCCAGCCGCAGCATATCAATGTAGAAGAAGGAAACTGGTACGCCCTAGGGGAATCGAACCCCTCTTTCCAGGTTGAAAACCTGGCGTCCTAACCGATAGACGAAGGGCGCACAGTGCGGCCTTAATAATGGGTCACATTGGGGAATGCAAGTGCCTAATCCCCTGATTTTTGTCGATTTTCTGGGGTTTTTGAGATCAGAGCCGAGCGGCGTCATCAATTTGCAACTGGACGCCTCTTCGTCCCTGCCAATCATCCGCCCGAAGCCGTCCCGCGACATGGAAAACTGCCCCACCACTATTTAAAAGGCTCTCTCCAAGCGCTGAGTCAGCCGCCCTAAAAGCAATTCCCTTCAATCGCCCGCCTTCGTCGCCTGCGAGAATGCAGCGCACATGATTCTGTCCAACCCGGTCTGCCCGAACAATTCGGACCCTTGGCACCGCAAACCGGGGCTCTGGGTTCCCGGCGCCATAGGGACCCGCCTTTTCAAGCATTTCAAACATTTCACGGGATGCTGCATCTGTCGTAAGAGCGCCATCCAGTTTCAGCTGTCTTTCTTCGCCAGCGGCCATCACTTCTGATGCAATACGACTGTTCAGAAACTCATGAAGTTCGTCCAGCTTGCCTTCCCGGACAGTGAGGCCAGCTGCCATAGCGTGCCCTCCACCATTCACAAGAAGGCCCGCCTCAAGTGCCGCTGCCACCGCGCGCCCAAGGTCGACACCAGGAACAGACCTGCCAGACCCTTTGCCTTCGCCCTTATTGTCAATCGCAACAATGAAGGTCGGACGGTCATATTTGTCTTTGATGCGGCTCGCCACAATACCGATGACACCTGGATGCCATCCCACCGCTGAAGCGATGATGAGAGGGGGCGGCTGATTGCCACGCGAAAGAGCCAGAGAGGCATCAACCTGGTCAATCGCCTGTTCCAGCACCAAGGCTTCAATTGCTTGCCGCTCACGATTATACGTATCAAGCGCAAGCGCAATCTCGTGCGCTTCCGCACCGTCATGTGTTGTGAGTAGACGCGCGCCCAAGTCGGCGCGGCCAACACGTCCGCCTGCATTCACACGGGGACCAAGCAGAAAGCCTGCGTGATAGGTACCAGGTGCCCCTTGCATCTTTGCCACGTCTCCCAGCGCTGCGAGACCCTTGTTCTTGCGCGACCCCATGACTTTCAGGCCTTGCGTGACGATCGCGCGGTTAAGACCCGTCAACGGCACCACATCACAAACAGTGCCAAGTGCGGCAATGTCGAGCATATCCAGGAGGTTGGGTTCTTCGCGATCACCCTCAAACCATCCAGCCGACCGCAGTGTTCGGTTAAGGGCAATCAAAAGCAGAAACGTCACGCCAACAGCGGCAAGCTGCCCGAGGCCACTCGTGTCATCCAGCCGATTGGGATTCACAATAGCTACCGCAGGCGGCAACAAAGGTTCAGCCTGGTGATGATCAACAACCACCACATCCAACCCGCGTTCCTTGGCAATCCCAAGCGGCTTATGCGCCATGGTTCCGCAATCAACTGTAATGATGAGCGACACACCCAGGTCTTTGAGTTTGAGGAAGGCAGGCGCGTTCGGGCCATAACCTTCTTTGATGCGGTCGGGGATGTAGATCCGCAGCGGGGCGCTAATCGCTTCAAAAAAGAGTTTCAGGAGAGCTGATGAGGTGGCGCCATCCACGTCATAATCACCAAAGACGGCCACCTGCTCACGTTCAACAATCGCCTTGGTGATGCGTTCGGCCGCCTTGTCCATATCCTCCACAGTAGAGGGGTCCGGAAGGAAAGACCGTAGAGTCGGATTGAGATGCTGTTCACAGACGTCTGCAGTAACGCCACGCGCCGCGAGAACCCGGGCTAGGAGTTCGGGGATATCTGCTTGCTGAGCAAGCTGCAGTGCGAGCCGATCATTTTCAAGCCGAGAGATCCAACGTCGGCTGGTCAAAGACCTTCCGACACCCAAAAAACCGCTATCCGGCTCGTACTCCAATCAGCCTCCTAAAGCGCGTCAAGATCGCACTCAGTCGTTTTCAAACTTAGAGTCTGCTCTGTGAAAGGCGCGAATGCGACGCACAGTTCCCGTCGACGACCGCATCACGATTGTATGGGTCGACACACCTTCTTTCGTCACTTTGATCCCATCGAGCATGGACCCGTCTGTGACGCCGGTTGCAGCAAAAATCACATCGCCGCTCGCCATTTCAATCATGGAATATTTGGCGTCAAAGTCTTTGACGCCCATCTTTGCGGCCCGCGTCTTCTGTTCCTCATTGTTGGTGACAAGACGGCCCTGCATCTGCCCACCAATACAGCGAAGAGCCGCTGCTGCGAGCACGCCTTCCGGCGCCCCACCGATACCCATGTAAATGTCGATGCCCGTCGTTGCGTCGGTCGTTGCGATTACGCCAGCGATATCACCATCAGAGATCAAGGATACACGTGCACCTACACCGCGAATTTCCGCGATAAGGTTGGCGTGCCGCGGACGATCAAGAACACATGCTGTAATCTCGCTAACATCAACGCCTTTGGCCTGCGCCAGAGCTTTGATATTGTCGCCAGCCGGTGCGTCCAGATCAACAATGCCATCCGGGTAGCCCCCACCGATAGCGATCTTGTCCATATAGACGTCTGGTGCGTGCAACAACGTGCCCCCCTCTGCCATAGCAACAACAGCGAGCGCATTCTCCATATTCTTGGCGGTAAGCGTCGTGCCTTCGAGCGGATCGAGAGCGATATCGACCTTGGGACCCCCAGTGCCGACTTCCTCACCGATATAAAGCATTGGTGCTTCGTCGCGCTCGCCTTCGCCAATCACGATGGTGCCATTGATTGGCAATGCATTCAGCTCCTGGCGCATCGCATCAACGGCGGCCTGATCGGCTTCCTTTTCATCGCCCCGGCCCGAAAGCCTGGAGGCAGCCACCGCTGCACGCTCTGTCACACGCGCGAGCTCAAGAGCCAGCGTACGGCTCAAACCCTGATTGGCGGCTTTTTTGGAAGTCATTCTTATCCCCGTTGGTTCGCATATATTTGTTTGTGCTTTTAGCTGCCTTGGATGCGGATCACAACCGGTGCGCTCACCACATCTGCATGTTCTGAAAGAAGCGAGAGGGCGCGCTGCATCGTTGCTTCGCGGGTCTCATGGGTAATCAGAACCACAGGAAGCCATTCGCCATATTGCCCCTGATCGGGTCGCTGGACGATCCGCTCGATGGAAACATCTGCCTCCGCCAGCGCCTTGGTCACCTCCGCCATGCTTCCGGCACGGTCAACGGCTTCTAGCCTTAAGTAGTAGGCCCCAGAATAGTCACGCATTTCCACGCTCTCAGCGGGCTTGAGCTGTGATTGTGGAAG
>NZQM01000114.1 GCA_002695905.1 Parvibaculum sp. | reverse complement strand
GCAGATTGCATTTCAGCCCATCCTGCAGCAGGTTTTTTAGGATCAACTATTTCCATCTTTTCCCATAATCTAGGACTAGATATAAATTCTTTGTAAGTTACTCCGTGGTTTATTCTTATTTGTTTGTCTATATTATACATAAACTCAACAGATTTAGTTAGTATGTCCTGTGCTTTAACACCGTATATAGTCTGGAAACCATCTATTATTTTATCTACACGGCTTACTTTATCTTTTTGTCCGAAACCTGCTTTTACTTGTTTTTTAGCTTGTTCAGTTAAAGGACCTACATCTAACAAGGATCTAAGTACGGCATCATCTTCAATGCCGCCTGATATATACCTAAATAATTCTTTTCCTGCTTTAGGATTAAACGCTATATAATCTAGCATCTCATCCATTGTAGCTCTAGGGTCTACTAAGTTCATCACTTTCTGACGCTGTAAAGACATCATAAGTTTACCCATATTAGCGTACTCTGCAGCTTCAACGTTTCTACCTGCTATTTTGTTAAAGAAGGAAGCCCCTCCATATAAAGTTCCTCTTATTATATCGGAGGAAGATTGTAAGGTAGAAGCCGCTTGCCAACCTACTACGTTTAATCCTACGGTAGCTGGATGTGTAACAAGTGCTTTAATAAATGATTGTTGACCTGCCTGTGCCGCTAATAGACCTTTCGTAAGGACACCCTCTGGAGGAGCAGGATCTAAATGCATTTTTGCTGCTTGCATAACTATGTCTTCATCTGTTACATTTGCTGCTTGTTTTAAAGATTTCGACAACATAGAAAGGACTTGAAATTTCTGACCTAGTTGAGACATTTCACTAGCCATAACTTCTGCCCCTTGCCCTTTTCCTGTAAAGTTTTTTCCTACATAAGGAGATCCTTTAATAGCACCTAATGTTGCTTTATAAATACCATTAATTTCGTCTTGGGCATTTTTAGGTAGTTCTTCTACTGTATTAGTCAGCCAATCGGTAAAGTTTTTTGCGCCTCCCCTATCTTCAGGCATTCTAATTTCGTATTCCTCTAAAAGATTTTGTACCCCTTTAAAAGTCTGTCCTGTTGTTTCATCTGTTTCACCAAAAAGAAAAGAATTAAGTATAGATACATCATTTACTATATCATTACCTTCGGCAGTCTCTCTTGATATATCACCGTTTAATACTTTTTGTGTCCATTTTTCTTGGGCTTCTCTAGATACTTTTAAGTCATTTATAAATTTAGTCGGATCAGCTTTTAACTCTTTCATCTTTTTTGCATTTATTTTAGCTGTGTTTACACCTAAAAGAGCTAGTGCATCTGCTTTATGCTTAGCTCTTGCGTCAAAAGCCTTAGCTGCTAATCCTACATTGTCGCCTGTCCTTGCACCTTTCTTAGATGCGTATTTCATAGCTCCGTATATACCGCCAAAAGCTGCTGCACCTGCTACTGCGTTTGTTCCTGTCGCAAGCCAACTATGTTGATCCTGTAAGTCTACTCTACGTAAAGAAGTCTGATAAGCAGCGTCTATAAGCCCTGAAGCTACAGTCTCTGCTCCAAAAGTACCTATCATATCTCTTTTAGTGGCTTCTTTAATAGCTTCCTGTCCTTGAAGTTGTTTCATTACTTTAGGACGTATTAATCTTTGCTGCTGTATAGCTGTCTCTTGTAACAGCCTAGGGTTTTTAAGTGCCTTACCTTTTAACGCAGCTTTAGCTTGTTGCATTGCTAAGTCTTTAATTGCTTTATTTACAAGCTTTAAACCTCCTTGTGCTGCTAACTTACCAACACCAAAAGATACTAAATTAACGGGGTCCCATATTAAAGCTCTACCGTAATCATATACGGCATCTAGCTTCTGCATTCCTGTAGTGCCTTTAGCGAAAGCACCTTTCATATTGTCAAACAATTGATACGCGGAAGATGCTGTATTTAAACGCTCTGAGTCTTCATCTCTCTTGGCTGCATTTAAGTAAGACAACTCTCCTAACGTTGTAACAGATTGACCAAAGTTAAACTTACGCATGTTGTTTACAAATGCATCAACTACCTTTTGACGTCCATGTTTTTCTTCCGTCATTCCAAAACGTTGATCCATGTATTTACCTACAACAGCAAAGTTGTTGTCGTCAGTTAAATCGTATACACCTCTAGCTGAAGGAGCATCTGTTGCTACCCTAAACTGCGGAACCTTTTTTTCTTCTTCCTTGTCTTCACCAAAGATATCCTCGAAAGAACGTGAATAAGTAGGATTTATGTTATTTTGTTGTACACTTTGTTTTTGTTCTGTTTCACCAAAGATATCTTCAAAAGAACGTGTGTACGCAGAGCCATTACCCATTATATGTATTCCTATTTATTTAGTTTTTATAATCCATCTAGAAGCTGGCGCAGCATCCCAAGCAGCATTATTTCTAGGTATACCTGGGTTTGTCCTATAAAAAGCAGGTAATTTATAGCCTATACTGCTCCATTCTTCGTATGTAATTTCAGTCTTTCCTTCAAAATAAGGATTAGGCTTTTCACCTAGCGATATTACTTTTGTTTCTCTTTTAGCAATGTCAATAAGTTGTTCATTATCTATTTCAGCACTCATACCATAAGGTGCAGAACTATCTGCATCCCCGTATTTTTCCTTTGCCCAATCTGCAAACGCTTCATCCGTAGGTATTTTTGTTGAACCTGAATCACTACTCATATCTTGTGAGCTTGTTACGATAACTTCTCCATTTGGTTTAACGTAAAAAAAGTCACCTTCAGGCAATGTTCCGTTTTTAAACTTTTCTTGTGCTTCTTCTCTTGAAGATATTATAGGTGCATCCTTTAATGCTTCATTTTCACTGACTAATTTTTTTATTTGTTCATCTATACTTACTTCTACTAATTCTTCTTCTTTCTCAAAATCACCTGCTCTTACTTTTCTTATAGCGTCTTTTAAAGAAGACCCTATTAAATCATTATTTAGCACAGACCCTTTAACTTCAGCTTCTGCGTCTAAGTAAGGCTGTAAAATGCTTATAGCATAAGGCCTTAATACTTCATCATTTAACACCTTAGAATAGTCATCGGTAGCTACAGCAGAATCTAATGCAACATTATACGCTGTCAGTATTTCTGGATCAAAAACCTGTAATCTTTGTTTATTTAATGTCAACTTTTCTTGGACTGAATTTAATAAACTCCTTTGAAGGGTGGCATCATACTGAGGAGATCTTTTCATTGGTGCAGCATCTGTATCAAACACAACAGAACCTGTACCACCCTCAAAGCCTGATCCTTGAATGCGATACATATCCGTTATAGTGTAACCACCTTCATACTTAGTACCATCATCGTAAAACGCTTGATCTGTTGGATCACCAAATATTTTCTGCAAAGCAGTTTGGTCTTTTCTTTCAGGCATTTCTTGGCTGTACAGACCTCTAGATTTAGATAAAACGTCAGCAAAAGATCTATTCTCGTTTACTGCATAATCTTTAGCTGCATTAGCTAAGTTATTAATTTCTTCTTTTGTTGCATCTTTATGTGTGTTTTGTATTAAATCATATATATCAGATATAGCATTAACACCTCCTTCATCCCATAAATACATAAGACTACTTTTAGTTATACCCCTCTTCTGTATATAATCTGCTTGTCTTAGTACAGCATCTCTTTCCTGTTGTGCTTTTTTTAAGGAGGCTGTTCCTGTAGTCATAGCGTATCTTTTATTCATTAGCTTTTGATTGCGAAGCCACTCATTCTTATCTCTTTGATCATCAGCTAAAGCTTGACCAAATCCACCTGCTACACCTAATAAAAATGACATATTACATACCTCCTCTACTCATTAAACCTTGGCCTGATTGACTGGGGCTAGGCATGTCTTGTGTTTGCTGTTGTTCTTCTTCTTCCATAGGTAGTTCAGCTTCAGGCTCAGCTTGTGCTGCTTCTTGTTGTTGTGCTGCGGCTTCAAAGGCTTCTGTTTCAGGGGAACCCATTGCTTCTACTGTTTCTTCTATTAGTTCTTCATCCATATTAGGGTCATCATCTTCTAACGCACTTTCTAATGCACTTCTAATAAGAGAGTTTGTTCTTTGTTTACGTGCTTCACTTTTTTGTTTTTCGTCACTAAACTTTTCTTTATAGTTAACACCTGCTTCATCTGCTGTAGCCTTAATAGATTCGTGTATAACAGGTGATATAATTAATCCTACATCAATGCTATGTATACCATTACCTACTGCGTTAGTCATTAAAGTAGACACAAGCGTAGATATAGGTAAACCTGATTCTAAAACAAATAAAGTAGACTCTACGGCATCTTCTGTACTTAAGTACTTTAAGTGATGCTTTACTGCTTCATTAGGATCAGCTATTTCTGGAGGCCTTTCCCATGCAAAGTTTTTGGGTTCATCAGTTAAAGATTGACCTGGTATAGCTATATTCTCTATCATTTAATTCTTCCTTACTATTGGTACGTCCATTTATCCGTTACTCTATTCCAAGTAGCACTTTTTCTATCTATAGAAACACCACTTCTACTGACATTAGCTAAGGCTCTAGAGCTTAAAAAAGAGTGTATAACATTTTCATCTACATCCCTGTACACTACTTTAGTTTTACCGTTAACGGCAAGCATATCTATAGAATATATTTTTTTATTTTTTAGTTCTTCTGCTGCTTTATTATACATTCTTACTCTTCTACTCGCCAAGGAAGGAAGAGCTATTCTTCTATCTTTACTTGTTTTAGTACCCACAAACTCTAATGTATTATTTAAAGCTTTAGACATATCGTTCTTGTCAAAAAAAGGAACAGTATCTTTACCTACGTTACCGTTATTATAGTGTAAATCAAGGAAAGCGTATTGTACAGATAAAGGGGCTTCTTTTATATTGTGTCCACCTTCAGTAAACTTTTTATCTAACTCTTCATAATGTTTTTGTACTACAGCAGCAGCAAATGCTCTATCTGTGTTAAAGTCTTTTCTATTTAATCCTTTAGAATGCACTACACCAAATGATTGTGTTTCAATTCCTGTGACTACATCAGAGGCTTCAACACCTTCGTTCTTAGCTAATATTTCATCCGTAAATACAGAACTTTGTACTTCATTAGTTGTGCTAGGTTCTTCTTGTTTGTCTTGTAGAGCTAAAGCCCAGTTATCTAAGCTCTGTTGTTCAGCAAAGTTTTTAGGTATTTCTTCTGTAGTGTCTTTACTTTTTCGTAAAACAGGAACAAGTGGCTTACTCATTATACCTTTAGGTTCTTCTTTATCTTGTACTATGGGTTTATACTTAGTTCTTTCTAGTTCTTCAGCTAAGAATTTTATTTTCTCAGAACTGCCTCTAGGCATTAAGCCGCCTACCTGACCTTGCTGCATACGTTCTTCATTAGATGGATCTTCATCTTTTTTACTTGATTCAAAAAACCACTCTATGTTTTCTCTTATTTGAGATAAACCGTCATTGTACGCTGTCATCTATAATATACCTTATATGTTTAAGCTATGAGAGCGGAAATAATTCCAAATAATCCTTGACCTATTCCTGCTCCTGCTTCCATCTGTGCCTTTAATTTAGCTACATCAAGACTACCATCATTAGCTAACTGTTGTTTCACAATCTCAGTTATCCTATCATTTTCACTTTCACTAGACTTCCAAGCCATAGACATTATATCTCTTTCTCTTTGCCACAACTGATCCATTGTACTTTGTGTAAAGGCATTCTGAGATTTAGCTAACAACATATTAGAGTCATTCTGTGCTGCTTGGTCTAACGTAGCTATATTTTGTCTCCACTGAGCATTAGCTTGAGATACAATTAATGCATTTTTACTGTTAAACTCAGTACGTTGATTTTTTACTTGAGCATTAAACTTAGCTGTAGCGTTTAATTCACCTGCATCAAACTGTTTCATTGCGTTAGTTTGTGCTGTGTTAAATTTAGCTACATCAGTAGTTAAGTTAGCCATAAATTGATCAGCTTGATTTTGTGATGCAGCATTAAATTGTTTAGCGGCATTGTCAGCAGCTTGATCAGACAACAAAGCAGTCTGCATAGCTTGTGCTTTAAACAGAACAGTTTGTTGCTCATTACTTAAGTTAGCCATATCCATAGCTAAGAAGTTCTGTGCGTTTTGTACCTGTGCTTGCTGCCTATTAGATAAGTTCTCCATATCCATAGCTGCTACTTTTGCAGCGTTTTGCAGTGTTGCAGCTTGTTCTGAGTTTAATTCAGCTAAACCTATAGTTTTCATTAATTCAGAGTTATGTATTTTAGCTTGCTCTTGCGCTGTAAATGTTAAGTTATTTGCATCACTAAACTTAGCTGCATTCATTATTGCTGCTTGCTGTTGGTTATCTATTTGTTTACCTTGTAGTGCTGCCTCTAACTGTGCATTAGCTAGATATGCTTGCTGTTTAGTGTTTAGGTTAGCTAACTCTACACTCATAGCATTAGAGTTATCTTGGAGTACAGCTTGCTGTCTATTATTTAAGTTAAGATTAGCTGCTTCAGCGTACCGTGCTGCAGTAACTAAATTAGCTTGCTGTTGATTAGATAGGTTTTGCCCTTGCAGAGAAGCCTTGATCTGTGCATTAGCTAACATAGTTTGCTGTGTATTAGATAGGTTTTGTGATTGTAGAGAGAATGCGTTAGAGCTATTCTGTAGAGCTGCTTGTTGCTCATTATTTAGGTTCTGTAGTTGTAACCCTTGTTGTGCTGCAGCGTTAGATAAGGCTACTTGTTGTCTGTTATTCAAGTTAGCCATATTCATTTGAGAAAATGTTTGTGCGTCTTGCATAGCGATAGGTAAAGCAGATTCCATTGCAGCTTGAAATATTGCTGCACCAGCCATAGAACTGCCACCCATTCCTCGTGCTGCCATAGCTGAGTTAGCTGCTCTCATAGCTCCTGCAGCCCACGCTGGTGTGCCATCATCAAAAGACGCCATCAAACTCGATAGCTGCCCTTGTACGGTGTCCTGGGCCTTCACATCGCCTTGTGCTGCTTCTGCTAATGTACCTGCATCAACAGTAAACTTTTCTAGTTTAGCTGCTACGGCTACAGCATCATCATTTAACCCTTCATCTACGGCAGCCTGTGCTTGTGCCATATCTGCTTCTTTAATCTGTGCAGCATCAGGTAATTCTTCAGGTTGCACTGTAGCTTGTGCAGCTTTAATGTTATCTGGAACGTTAGCTTGTGCTATTTTAGCTTTTACGGCTTCTTCATCACCACCTGCAGCTTTAATTTGTTCTTCTGCTGTAACTTTACGTGTACCACCTTCAATAGTGTCAATGCGTTCTTCGTCAAAATCTACGCCCTTAGCTTTAGCTTCTTCAGATAGTTCACCCTCTTGTGCTTCTACCTCTTTAGTTACTTCACCTGTAGCTGCTTTTACTTTATCAGCTTCTTTTCTAGCTTCATCTGTAACCATAGTAGGGTCTACTTTAGTTACATCTACTTGATCAGGTGCATCAGTTTGAGATGCAGGTCCAGCTACAGTAGTGCCAGCTAAGTCTGCTTCGCCAGCTTGACCTGTACCTTTCTTAATGAATTGCTCAGCTTGTACGTCTACTTTAGCTACATCAGATTGCTTAGCTAATGAAGCTGGATCAGTAATAGCTTTATTCGTTAATTCTCTTTTAGCTATATCTCTAGGTAAGTTAGCTTGCGCTTGAGCGTTTTGTGCTTCTACGTTAGCTGCCTGTAATCGTGTCTGTGCTTCAGTAATCTTTTGTTGTGCAGCTTTAGCGGCTTCTGTAGGTTGCCCATCATCTCCTACTTCAGACAATATAGGGTCATTCGCTAGAGTGTTTAACTCAGTCTGTATGTCTGTTACTTTTTGCATACTAGTGTTAAGCGTAGCTTCTCTGTCACTAGGTACAGGGTCTGTAGTTACGCTCTGTTGCTGTTGTTGTCTCTGTTGAGCTTGCTGCTGTGCTTGTTGTTGCCCTTGTTGCTGCTGCTGTTGTGTAGTCATATCATTTAAGTTACGACCTACATCAGCACCTTGCTGTTGTTGTTTCTGTTGAGCAGCTTGGAAAGCCTGATTTAAAGCCTCTGCTTCATTTGTACTATTTGTATTAGCTTGACCTGACCCACCAAACTGAGCCATCTGTTCATCAAAACTGACAGGTTTAGCTGATTGCTCTACATTTATTGTTTGACTTGTATTTGGTGCAGGAGCAAGCGCACCTTGTTGTTGCTGTGTTTGCAATTGTTGATCTTGAGACTTTAATGCTTGTGCTTGCGTTGATAATTGTTTTTCTCTTTCAGTTTGCAGGGTTTTGTACTCAGGCATATTCTGAAGTTGACCTTCAAACTGCTTTTGTTTATTCTGTAAATTAACTACAGACTCTAAAGCGTTCATTTCTTTACTTATAGCGTCTGCTACATCTGGACTAGGTTGATCTCCAGGTTTAACATTATACTTAGCTAATACATCTTGTTGATCTTTTTTAACTTGATCTATGTCACCTTGCATAGAGGCTTTACTTGCATCTAAGAAGTTCTGTAATTCTGGTGGTATTGTAGGTTGAGGTGTAGCTTGTTGTCTAGCGTAGTAATCATCTACGGTAGTTACAGCAGGTTCAGGCTGAGCTACAGTTGGTTGTGCTATAGGATCAGGCATTTGATCAGGCATTAAAGGCATTACTGCAGGTTCTACAAGAGGGTTAATAGGATACGGTTGAGGCCTATTAGGGTTATTTACAAAAGGGTTAGGTGGCTTAGGGGCATTAGGATCATATGTAATAGGTTGTGTCCCAGGTTTACCTGTCTCAGGTATTACTGCAGGTTGCACACCAGGTGGTAACGGCATAGGCTGAGGTGTAGGTTGAGCTATAGGCTGAGGTGTAGGTGCTGGTGTAGGCTGAGGTGTAGGTGCTGGTGTAGGTTGAACAGGCTGTGGTGTAGGCTGAACGGGCTGAGGTGTAGGTACGGGTATCTCATCTTTTAAAGACTCTTTAATTTGTTCTTTTTCTAAACTTTTTACGTACTTATTATAAGCCGCCTGACCTCCTCCTGCATCCCAAGTATCTCCTGCAGCATCGCCTGAAGGTCTATTCTTACTTAAAAAATCAGCTTTAGACATTTTAGCTTCAGGCTTTTTAGCTTCAGGCTTTTTGACTATAGGTTTTTTAGCTTTAGGCTTAGGTGCTGGCTTAGATAAGACAGGATTAGGTGCTGGCTTAGCTTTAGGCTTAGGTGCTGGCTTAGCTTTAGGCTTAGGTGCTGGCTTAGCTTTAGGCTTAGGTGCTGGCATTTTAGATCCAGGCTGACCATACGGAATCTTTCGCCCTTGAGCGTCTATGCCTAATCTTTTTCGTTCTGCCTCCCCATCTCCTCTACCAAAAGTTATTAACCCAGAAGCTCTAGGATGTATGATGCGTCTAATGTCTAAAGGGTTAAAATACATAGTCAATTCTTCCTTTTTGTATTATCTAGTTAT
>NZQM01000113.1 GCA_002695905.1 Parvibaculum sp. | reverse complement strand
CTTAACGCCACAAGACTTTCAAAACTTCTCAATATGTACGGCGAAGAAGTCAATATCGTCAAAGCCCACCGTAAAGGCGAATACATGTGTCTTGATAAAGACGGACTCATCATCAAAGACCATTGGGCCTATGCCGCAGGGTTCCTTGACGCAGATGGGTATATCACCATCACCGAGAGAGGCGAACCAAGGGCGGGCTTTATCGCTACAGGGGACAGAGGAAGAATGCACTGTGAAGAATTACACAAACACATAGGTGCAGGAGTCTTACAACTTGACCAAAAAGTATACTCCAATAATCAACGGAGTCAACACCGTGTAAGTTTTTATGCGAAGGATGATTTGAATAAATTACTGAATAATCTCACTCCTCATTTACGAATGAAGGACATGCAAGCAAAGGCTGTGTTGGCCTTTATTGGAGAAAAGGACCCTGTAAAGAAGACACAGTTGAAGCGTTTCGTGCAGTTTTCTAACAGAGACGGAACAACCAAAGGTAAGGAGTCCCTGCGAGAATGGGGAGTAGACCGAGATACAGTCATAAGTTGGGCGGAGGATTTGTAATGGCAGAAAAAGGTAGAGTAGGAAGATTGCTGGAGTCAATTGCTAATCCATTCCGCAGAAGAACGACTCCTGAACCACAAATGCCTCTTTGGACAACAGGTATACAGGAACCTGTACTGGCGCAGGGTATCACCATACCGGCTCTTTTTGCAGTGGCTAACGAGAATCTTATCTTGAGGACGGTACTTACTACACTACAGCAAGAGATTTTCCGCAGAGGTTACTATTGGGAAAAGAAATTCAACAAGAAATGTCAAGTTTGTGATGCCGAGTTCCAACACGACATTAGTACATGTAAAGACTGCGGGTCTACAGAAATGGTAGAACCTGACCCAACCCAACTCGTTTATCCAAGATGGGTGCTTGAACAGCGTAACTCAATGGAGCAGACATTTATGGATGTCTTGAGAGAGATTGAATACGACCTCAACATCACAGATGATGCATTCCTCATTCTTATCAAAGAGTATTTCATTGACCCTGAAACCAACGAAATGGCTTTCTATCGTGTCAAAGAGGTCGTAAGAGGCGACCCTATCTTTATGCGGATTATCGCTGACAAGAGAGGCGTAAGAGGCGGGCGTTTCAGAGTTTGTCCTATTCACAGAACAGAGGTCAAGTCATATTCAGAAGAAGAAAAACAATGTTCAATTTGCGGTACCGACATGGAAGATGTACATCATGTCAACACTGCCGGTAGCGGTAAGACTCAGTATTATCTGAAAGGTGAGGTTATACATGTCAGTAAGTACCAGCCATCCAAGTTGTACGGAAGGTCACCTGTCTCTACACTGTGGCGACAAGCCATGACTTTGACAGCCATGGACAATTACATGTACACTGCGTACTCAAAGCGAAGAATACCACGAGGTATTCTCAGTATCAATACCGACAATCTTGAATCAATGAAAGCGTTTTGGAAGGCTACGGATGAAAAACTTGAGCGTGACCCTCATTACATTCCGAAAATCGCCACAGAAGGTAGCGGTAAAGGTGGAGTCAATTGGGTCAAACTCATGGACAGTCTTGAGGAGATGCAGTATATTCCTGCCCGTGACGAAATGCGTCAGAGAATTGCCGCTTTCTACGGTGTTTCCAATGTGTTCATGATGGACACCGGTAAGTCCGGTGGGTTGAACAATGAAGGTATGCAGATTCTTGTTACCAACCGAGCAGTTGAGTTCGGACACAAAGTTTACACTGACCACTTGTTCCCAAGAATGTCAGAACAAATGGATGTTACTGATTGGAAACTGACACTCTATCCGAATGAGGAAGAAGATGAAGTAACAAGACTACGGAGAGATGAAATGGAAGTCAACATTGCTCAAAGAATGATGATGCTCGGTTTCAAGCCTACTCTTGTTGAAGATGCTAACCGTGATATTCGTTTCATCTACAAACAACCTGACCCTGCTGAGCAACCACAACAAGGAGCACCGGGCGGTATGCCTCCCGGTATGCCTCCCGGCGGCGGAATGCCCGGTATGCGTATGGGTGGCGGTATGGGAACACCCGGAGCACTACCAAGTCGCAATATCCCTCCGCAGTTGGCCGCTCGTATGGCTCAGCAGGCACAGGCTGGTATGCCGAACCCCGGTGGGGAAGGTATGGGTCTACGAAACACCGGACCTGCAAGCCCTCAAAACCGTACCAGTATGGGGTCAGGGGCACCGTTTTCAAGCGTTCAGCAAAGAGGCTCAAATCCAAGTGGAATTGAACAGGCCAGTCAAGGTATTATAAATGCGAGAAATCCAAGAGGGGCTTAGGAACATTAAAGTCAAGTGGAGTATTGGGGAATCAACATGGACTTGAAGAAACTTGACCCGATGGCGAGAAAAATGCGCTCTCATGTAGATGCATTCTATGACGCTCTTGAGAAACAAGACGGCGTTACAGCAAGAACTCACATCAGTGAAATTATGAAATATGCAGAATATATCAACGGAGATATAGAGGCTACTGTCAAAAAGGCCGATGAGTCAATCTCAGGAATTAACGACATCTATGTAGGTGGCGTCCCTGTGAGGAAGATGAACGAAGTTCAAACCGTCCACACTGGTACAACCAATGTTCTCCCCGGTACTGTTCGCACCAGTAGATTCGGTACCATTAACCGCCGACTCAGCAACCGAACACTTTGAGGTGAGACTGTGACAGAAGAGAGAGAAAATGTTGCAGAACGCCTGATGAGTGCGTTGATTACAAAGATGGAAACAATGGATGCGGGCCTTAAGGACTTGCAAGCCGAAAACAGAGAATTGAAAAAGATGGTAGCCAACCCCACACTTATGTTGAGAAAGGCTGGCTTTGTGTCAGTAACTACACAGCGTCCTCAAGATGTATTGACTGATGGATTCAGAGGAGAAGTTCCTGATTCTATAATCATGAAAGGTCAGGACGGGAGCGATTTGGAAATGCCTCAAAACAATGCCGACTTCCACAGTATGGATTGGTCTGAAATCCATGCACTTGCTGACCAAGCAAAAGACACCGGTACATTCGGTAACCAAATGGGAATGGAGTGATTAGATGAAACCAAGATTTGAACTCGCAAGTAATGAAGCATATGAACTACTCAAGGCGGCGAAAGCACTTGAAGACCGAATCGCCAAGAAGGAAGGTAGTATGCCTGACTACTCCGGTCAAGAAGAAGGCTCGGAAGTTGGACACGCAAGGTTTGAAATTCAACCGTCCGGCATCCCTAACGCCTTTTACAACACTAACAATGTCGTTCCTACCGTGGAAGATGTGGCCAACAAAGGTGCTATCTCTGAAAACAGCAACATCTTGACTCAGACTTCTCCTTACTACCCAACTGCTTTCAGCACTACGGGTGCTCTTGAAAACTTTACAGGTGGCGACGGGCCAAAGATGAGTGATTTGAAAAAGACCGTTGACCGAATCTCCAGCCGTCTAATTTGAACGGCTGGTGGTGTTAATGCGAGAAGGTCCACTGGAAACACTTGACAGGCACAGAGGAACTTTCCTCAAGTCCCTTTTGGACGGCATCGGTAAGTTTGATGCTGGTGCTGAGTTTTATTTCTCTGCTATCAATGCAGAGCGTAGTGGTTATGTTCTCAACCCTCATGACGAGTCCCTCCTCAAGATGTTTAACTCTGTTATCAGAAAAGCCGACGAGCAACAAATAACTGGTCAATCGGCCTCTTATGACCTCAATCAAGGAACTGCTGACGAAGACATGACAGGCTCTGCTGGATTTCAGCAAAGTCAGATGTCGTATGTCATGGGTCACGGAGCAGGTATGAACCTTTCACCAAATCCGAGTTACCAAGAACAGAGAATAGTACCTCCTGAACCGGGACAGACCTTATCGGGCCGTCAGTTTGAGATGGTAGATGGGCACGAAGACGACCCTTATAGAACGCATAATTTTCTCGGCTCGGACATGAACCCGTTGCACGACAATACCCATGACATCGTTGGTGACTTCTATGTTCATCCCGATGACCCTTACGCCGAATCGCAGAGTCAAAAAGACCACCATAAAGAAGACAAGTGGGAACAGTTCATCAAGGATAATCCCGAATATGATTTTCTTCATAATAAGTTTCATTACGGTCCACTTGATACAAACCACGGAACCAATCATAAATTTTACGAGCATGACTACCTTAATTGGTCAACGAACAATGCGAGTGAAATAGATAAGTTACGCTTGTCTTTGGAAGAGCAAGGGTTGGATGAAAATCAAATTGAGCATGAACTGAGAAAGGCGCACATCAACGAGAAGAAAGCCGAGTGGAAAGAAAATCTCGGCATGATGGATTACTTCTTCGGCATGGAATGGCTCACTCCTGAACAAAGACATGATGCTTACGAGCACATGAAGAAAAACGGTGCGAATCCCACAGAAGCGTTTCGTACAAACACACACAATGGTAATCCAAACTGGATGCCGAGGTTCATTAGGAACTTTCACCAAAGGTTTTCAGGTCTCTATGACCACTGGGTAAAACATGCACCGACTCCCGGTAACGGTATGCAAATCAAACCTATTGCGTTGCCTGCCTCTGCGGTAGAAGTCGCTCCTGAAATGAACTGGGACACCATGAGAAACCACAATTCACCGGGCAAAGTCAACTCTTGGGAAAGAGCAGTTAATCATTATAACGAAATTGCTCGTGATTATCATATACTAAACGACTCTGAAAATAAGTACAAGCCTTTGTCAACGGCTCAGACACTTCGGGTTACGAATACCGTTGACGAATTCGGACAGCCTCGGCGTGAACTTGAAGTTGTTCCTATCAGACAAGTAGATACAAAAGGCTACGCAAAGGAATACTATCCCGGCTACGAAGTTATGAAACTCATGCTTGGAATTGATGACGACCATCAACTTTACCCAAAGGGCGAACATCCTCTTTGGGGAAGGGCTTGGGATGGACCTTAATTCACACAGGACGAGATTGACACCATCTTTGAAAGAAGAGCAGATGAGGCCAAGCGGCTGGCGGGTATAGGGAGAATGGGTAGAACCCATGGTCCTATGAATTATGGATTCGCCATGGACCCAAACGACTATGACTATCTTGACGACCACGAAACAGCGGCTACACACTGGCACTTACCTTTCGCTGGTAGAGGTGGACTTGGTAAGCACCCAAACGAATTGTTTAACTTAATTCACCACCATACACTTTCTTACAAAGAGAAAGAGGGGAAGCCGTCTGACTCATTTGACGCAAGTGCCTATTATGGAGAAGGTGCTTTACCGGAAGAAGAAAAAGAATCACAGGAAGCGGAATACGAATCTGATATTGAAAACATAACAGGAACTTTGGGAGCCAATAGAGAAAACAGTCTGTTGTTTTCAAGAAACAAAGGTGGAATTGAAGGTCGCCATGACTATGATGCTTCGGGGAAGGTCACCGATTACGGTATGCTTCCTTTCCTTGCACCGTTTGGTCAAGCAGAAAATCAAATGTTTGAAATGAAAGAGGGTCAAAGAACCGTAAGAACGAATGTAAAAGGTGCGCCCGAAGACTCCGCTTCTAATTTGAATCCTCACAATGTTATGGCGTCGTCATCAATCAGAAATGTAAAAGGTTTCAACGCACAACTTGCAAGGCACAGCGGTACAGTAGACAGTGCTTACAATAACATTGTGCATGAAGATTACCACCGAGGTAGGAGAACAGGTGACCGTGAACTTGCTGATATAGCGCATAAAAAGTTAGGAGGGAAAACAGGAACTCTTGCGACAACTCACCCTTTCAAAGCACAGGGAGGTGCGCTCAGTGACGAAAGGATGCTCTCTCATTCTGCACATAGTGGTCACATGGTAGGTACTATGATTGGGGCTGGCCTGCCTCCTATGAGTCCCCACCACGATGTACTGGACATTCGTGACGGAAGAATCCAACCTACTTTGAGAAACCATGACGAACACTTTATCGGTCTCCGGCAATCACCTACTGAATTAACACACGGTGACCTTGATGCAGAGGTAGAGGCACTGGAGGAGCAGTATTCATTGGACAAAGGTAAAGCGGTTACCGATGAACAACACGACCTTTTGGACAAAGAGTACGAACGCAGACTTGAGCGGTTGAAAGAAGAGTACGAACAAAGACCACATGTACCTACTATGCAGGACTTTGGCTACAGGACAATTATGGGTACAGCAGGACTGGTTGACCCGATTTTATCAAGGCAACCCTCAGTGCCTGCTACCGAAGAGTACGAGCGAGCATTGGATGAACTTTCATCGTTAGAAGAGCGGTTGGCCGTCCGTGAAGAGATAGATGACAAAGATGGAGTCAAGGAGTACGAGTCACTTATCGCTGAGAAGAATCAGCAACTTGACGACCTTGAATCACAACTTGAGCCAAGAGAAAAAAACAGAGGAGAGCGTTTCAGTCCTGATGGTCACGATTCTGTATTACAGGCAAGGTTAGTAGCAGATACTACTGCTATATCACAAGCAGGGTCTCACATCAAGAGTATGCTGGAATCTGACCCTGAGATTTACAATCATATTTTCAATCCTAACTTGGACCACGAGACCGTTGAGGCGAACATGAGAATGTTCGCTATGATGGCGAACGACTACCTCAACATCGTACCGCATGACCAGCACGGTATTCACACAAAGGGTCATCATAGGATAACCAAGGAAGGACTGACCGGCCAAGTTGACATTGGTACGCAGTTGAAGAATCAGTTCGCAGGTCACGATGTAGCCATGAACGCTTCGTCGTTAGGTGATGCTAACGCTCTGATGCAACAACTTGGACTTGACCCTGAAAACGAGTATCATAACGCTACTTTGATGAACTACATTGAGAATACCTTCCTTCCTAATTTTCAACAAGACCCCTCTTATTCTGCACCTGTTATGACCATGCGGCAGTATATTGAGAAGTTGCACCCTGACCTTGACATTGAGAAGGAACATGAATCTTTGAAGAAAGACAAGAGAACTCGCAATGTAGACTTTATGAAATTGGTCAACCGACTATACAATTCAATTGGTCATCGTGCTGATGAACGCAACACTCAGATTGGAATACATCACCATTTGGCTGTCAACTCAGACCCACGCATTTATCAGCGTAACAAGAAAAAGAATAATCCAAAACTACATTCTTCGGGTGGTAATCCTACAGAGAAGCGTGAGAATGACTATTGGAATGTTATGCAGAAATTGGATTCAATTCTCAGTGATGACCCGTCTGTCTCTCCTCCTGACACAGTAACCGAAACTTCCGACGAAGTGACAGATGTACCCGTTGACCAGTTCGGTCCAAACGCACACTCTGTTCATAGTCTGTACAATTCTTCGGGACTTAGACATGAGTTCGGTGACGAGTTTCACCCCAACTTCAAATATAAGGTTTCAAGAAACGGCAAATTGGAAATCATTCCAGTTCCCGAAGGTCACTCTCAGCGTATGATTCAGCCGCTTGGTAAATTTTGGAATGCGGTCGCTCCTTCTGAATGGCTCAACATGTTGAGGCATCCTGACCACCAAGTTATTCGGGAAGGGCTCAACAGGGAAGACCGTATGGGAGCGCAGTTTAAGCAGACTCGGCGGGGAGTATCTCGTAACAACGACCCTCATACATTTACAATGTCCGCTGATGTTGGGTTAGCCGACCTTACCAATCCTGACATCATCAGAAAAGAGTTGGGTAACAAAGTACCCCTTCTCCAACCCATGCACCGTATCTTTGAACTGGACGACCTTGAAGGACTAAGAGGGTTCACAGGAGACTGGATAGTTTCTCACATGCCGGAAGGAGAGCGTGGCTTCGTTAAGAAAGAAGATGATGAGGTCTCGTCTGATTCGTTTAACCTCAGTGACGAAGACAAAGAGAACTTCAAGAAAGTCACGGATGAAGATTTCAACGCTGATGTTATCAAGACAGAAGAGGGCTACTACATCTTTGATGTCATAGAATTTGACGATAAAGAAGTACACAGTGTACTTCTCAACGACCGTATCAAGATTCTGAGAGGAGGTATGGAAGGTGTTGAGAACATCCATGTTCCCAGCGCAAGCGATACGAGGCTAACCGACGACGAAGGACTCAAGACCATAGTAGAAGAACTGTCCAAAAACCATGATTCACTTTTGCTAAGAGACGCCAAGTCTGTCTACATGGTAGGCGAACTTCGCCATCCGAAGTGGGTTTTGATGAAGCCGGGTAACGATGTGGTTCTCAGAGTGCTGGAGCGTAGAGGTAGTAATCCCTACACATATCGCCTTGGAACTGGCCCAATTACAAGAGAAGAAGAGATTGGAGATAGAGGAGTGGAATCCGACGGCGAGACCTACATGGATGTAGGTGTGGCGTTCAACAGTCCTGAAAAGTTCAATGAAGGCGACCATGTAAGGGTCAATGTCGCCAGCGTCAGTAAAGTGGAAACGACCAACGGGGACGACATATACACTCTGACGGGCTCAAAGATAGAAGGTGAAGCGGAAGGCGAAGGACTTGTTAGTAGAGAAACTCTCGGTATGTTTGCTAAATCGGGCGATACTCAGTGGCTTTGTGAAATACACCGAGCCAAGTCAGGTATTCGCATAGCCATGCCTCAAGGTGATGTACTCTACAAGTGCACACAGACGGGTAGTATGTGGACCGTACATTCTCCTCTTGCTAACAACGATTACCTTATTCGTCTTGCTGAAAGTCAGAGAACTTACTGGAGTCCAGTGGCTGGTGCTTTACTCAAAGCCGGTCTTGAAATTGCAGAAAAGGAAGAGATACACGAGACAGAAGGAGAAGCAGAACCTCTTATTGAACCTCACAGAGAAGAAGACACCGACTGGTGGGAGAAGAAAGAAAGACAAAAGGTGTTGGTCAAAGGCTTGACACTGATTGACCGGTTCTTGAAGAGCGGGGCTGGCTCAGTAGGCGGCTCCGGCTCAGGAACGCAAGGGTTGGGCATAGGCTATGCTACTCCTATTGAATCCCCATCAGGTCCGACAAACTTGCACGATGAGAAGACAATGCCTGATTTTGACAACAGAAAGAGGCCCGGAGAAGATTCCTACATTGAGCCCGAAACGGAAGACAGCGAGCCTGCTAAGCACATAACTATCCCTACCGAAGAAGGTACTTTGGAAGTCACATCGGACAAAGCCGTTTTCCGTACTTGATTAAATAGTATGAGCATAGTGGTAAAGGCAATGGCTTCTGCACTAACTCTGCGAACTTCCCCTGTTCATCACAGTGGGAACATCAGCATTGTCAAGTCGGATAATGACCTCGTTGTCGCTGGCTACGCATCTGTAGAGATGGTAGACAAGCAAGGTGACCTTATTACACGAGGAGCACTCAAGAATGCATTTGATGGATTCATGAAAGCAGACGGTTACCGAAATGTTCAACTCGCACACTCTAACATACAAGTTGGAGAAGTTATTCCTTCTTACACTGACTCAGAAGGTCGTGTTTGGAAATCCGGCGTAGATGACGCTGGTATGTTTGTCGTCATCAAAGTAAGAGACGACATAGAAAAGGCTCGTGAAGTAGCCAATGAAATTCGCAAAGGGGCCCTCCGTGGGTTCAGTATTGGAGGACAAGCATTCAAGCGAATGCGAAAGAGTGACCAACAACACGGTGACTATACTGAAATCTCCAAACTGGAACTACACGAAGTGACCATTTGCGAAAAGGGAATCAATCCCGAAGCAACCTTTAGAATTTTGAAGGAGGACACAAATATGAACGACGATAATGTATTGGGCGAACTGTCTACAGTGTTAGACAGATTGAACGGAAGACTTGATAGCATGGAAAAAGGCGAAAACCCTTTCGCTGACATGAAGGATGACAAAGAAGCAGACAAAAAACCTGAAAAGGAAGAAAAGGACGAGGCGAAAGAAATGGCTGATGAAGACAAGAAAGAAGGCATGTACGCAAAAAGTGAATACAGTGATGTTATCACAACTGACTACCTTAACTGGATGGAAAACACTCTGAAATCTCAGGGCGTTGACATCAACGGTGCAAGAACTCATTTTGATGATGTCAGTAAAGCCAACCTCGGCTCCACTCCTGAACAAATCGGAGACGGTGCAGATTACTTCGCTGGACAAGTCAAAGGCCGTGCTCAAGAAGGTGGCTCCCCATCTACTAACGCAATTGGTAAAGTCAACTCCGGTGGAAAAACAGATGTCGCAAAGGGTTACCTTGCACCATCTGATGTCAGTGCATCTGACCTTGAAGCCGCTTACGAAGTGTACAAGGCCGCTTCCCTTGAGGAACAATTCAAATCCAACCTTGGCTCTGTCTTTGCTGACAGACTCCAAAAGGAAATGACAGCAGAGGCAAACACACGAGCCGCACAATCCTTTGATGCAAGAACACCTCTTGCTAACATTGAGAAGGCTTTGAGCGACCTCAGCACTCGTATTGACAACATCGGCACCTCTGCTCCAGCAGGAACAGAGTTGCTAAAATCAAACTCCACTGTTGAAATCCCATCAACAGTAGAACTCGGAAACATGGACTGGTCAGATGTTCACAGACTGGCTGGGAGTGTTTTCCACAACTAAGGAGGTATGAATTATGGCAAGAAATTACATGAGAACAATCAACGATATGGAACGATACTACTACGGCGCAGGCTCAAGCATGGGCTACTCTTACAGTGGTAGTGAACTTTTGAAAGCAGACGCACCACTTTTGTCCACGACGGCTGGAACTTACCAAGCCATCTACGGACGCAAAGTTTGGTCACAGTTGAACCAAGAATTCAACGCATTCAGCATTTTGCCCAAGAAGCCTTGGGACCGCAGTGGATGGCGTGTTGTCACCGCTAAGCCTTCAAAGACTGTTGGCGGCGGACTTCCTGAGAACGGAACCCTTCCTGACACCACCAAACCTACCTTCCAAAATGTGGCCGCAAAGCCAAAGACCATTGCTCACTCTTTTGACATGAGCGAAACGGCCATCTTCCTTAACGACAAGGACGACGGACTGGGCGACATTCGCTCCGTCCTCAAGGAAGAAATGGGTAAGCACCACGCAGAGCACATCAACGATATGCTAACCACGGATGTTACAACGGTTGCAGGAAACGACCTTGAGTCGCTTGACCGAATCACCACTGGTAACAACAGCATGACCTCCGGTACTCACTACGATGCTGGAGACGAAGACATCTACAGTATTGACCGCAGTGCTAACACTTGGGCCTTTGCAGAAGACTCTGCTGACGGTTCATCTGCTAACAGAACCCTTTCTCTTGACCACTTGGATGAGACCTTCCGTCTCATCTGGCAGAGAGGAGGTAACCCCAAGGTTATGCTTACTGGCTACGACACTTTGATGCGAATCCAACAACTCCTCCAAGCACAACAACGCTTTATGGAAGAGAAGAGAGTGGTTCCAACCTTCAACGGTGTCAAGGGTGTTCCCGGTGTTGAAGCCGGTTTCATTGTGGCTACTTACAACGGTGTTCCAATCATCCCAACCAAGGAGATGGCTGGAGACGGAATCAGCCGTATCTACATGCTGGACACTGATTACTGTTACTTCTCCACTGCAAAACCAACCCAATACTTTGAGAGCGGAATTGAAACTGGCGACCCGTTCGCCATCAACCGCCTTGGACAAGAAGGTCTTTACCGAACAATGGGCGAATTGTGGACAACTTTCTTCGGAGGTCAAGGTTCTATCCGTGACCTACAGTGAGGATGAATGGAGATAAAAACATAAGGAGATGATTTATTATGGCAACAGTAACAGCACATACAGCAATTGATACAGTAACAACCTACTTGGATATACCAATGGGCGGAAACACAGGTGGAGCAATTAAGACACCCGGTGCGACTGGTCTTGAAGACAACACCGCTTGGTTGAGTGGTCAGGGAGCGGCATACAGCGCAGGAGTGGCCGGTTATCCGGGCTCTCTTACCCCGTTCACGGCTACCAACGAACAAGGAACAAACAAACCAGTGTCCGGTCTACGGATGATTTCAGTAAGAGCACGAGCAACTGCAACAACTGCAAAGTTCGCAGTCAACGCTTACAACACCGATTTTAGTAGAATCTACGCTCTTATCAACTACACAAACGAAACAGACACTGACGAAGCACTAAATGCGGCGGCAACAGTTGTTTCCCACGAAACTGGTGAACTGACATTCACAGTCGGTGGTGCAAACGACTTCGTTTTGCTTACAATGATTGTAGGTTGAGGTGAGTAGGCTTGCCTACAATTACCTACATAGGGTCGGCTGTTTATCGCAAGCGACCTGACAGTAAAGTCAGTTGGATTCGCAAAGAACCTGTGGAAGTCAGCCAAGAATGGCTTGACACCCACAGGGTCGCAATCTGTACCAATCCTACAGCCTTCCTCGTTGAAGGCGATGCTCAAGCAGTAGTCACCGTTGACGGTGGCGCAGACGGCATCCCCGACTCAGGTTGGGTTAAGAAGGACATCAGTGCTTGGCTAATAGAGCGAGGCGTGGAGTTCGGAGGATATGCAACAAAGTCCAAACTATTGGCGTTGGTTGAGGAAACATTAAATCCTCCAGCCCCTGAGCCTGTAGTAGAACCAGTCGTTGAAGAAGCGGCAGAAACCCCCACAGGAGATGAAGAATAATGGCGGCAAGTACAAGCACAATAGACCCACGACCAAGTTACTTTGGTGACCGAATGATTATCACTGGTAGTTATACTGCTGGTGACACAGGAGTCCTTACCATTGATTTGAGTTCAATGCTTTCAAGTATTGATTTTGCAGGAGCAAACTCAAGCGGTGGTATTGCACCTTCTGTAATCACTGATACCGGGGCTGTACCTGCGACACAGGAAGTAAACTTTGCACCCGATGTACGAATTGACGGAACATCCATTAAGATTGCTCAAGGATTGACCGCATACCCCGGACAGGCTGGTACCTTTACAGTCATTGGTCGCCGCTGAGGTGGCTTAAATGGCTAAATCGGTATCAATCTTGGGACCATTTCCTCCAAAGGATTTCCAAGACAGCACTGCTCGTACAGCGATTGCTACGGCTATCAGCACCGCTATAGGTTCTAACACCTGTACCACTGCTGACCCTCACATTGTACTTGGGAACATCTTCATCATTGTAACTACCAGTTAAGGTGGTCAATATGGAGTCATACGGTAACCTTGGACTTGACGATATTGCTCGTCTACAGAAGCGTGGTATTCGCCTCAACGAATCCTACGGAACTTCGGTCAGAACTGATGAGGAGAATCCCCTCGGTGGTCTAACGCTTAAACAGCGGAACCGTACCAAGAGTGCAGGAGATGTCCTCAACATTGGTTCGGGTACGAGGTGCAAGCACTGTGGAATGTTATACTTCTGCTGGGTTGACAAATGCAGGACATGTAACAAGCCAGTTGACTTCAATCTTGGTAAGAAAGAACAATAGGATTATGACGAAGACCCCTAATGGGATGAATAGGGGAGAAGCGTCATGCCAGTAGTATTCAGTCCCGGTGAGCCCGAAACAAGGCCGCTTGACCCTGACGCTATCGTCTATACCACTGGTGACAAAATAGCACAGATTCTTGGAATCGCCGCAGGCGAACCTGTACTTGGTGCGGCCAATACCGTGTCCGATGGTTTCTTCATTTCAGGTACTGATTTCAGAGAGCATGGGTTTGAGAGTGGTGACACCATTCTCGTACACAGTGACCTTGACCCGCTTGGTACCGAGTTCGTTATCACTGCGCCCGCAGTCGTGGATGTCAGCGGTACGAAGTATGTCAAACTCCCAACAACCAGCGTCACTCATGCTAACTACACTACGGTAGCAAATACCGAGATTCAGAACAAAACAATTTTCACCAACGGCAAGCGGCGGGGTGTGACGAAGAATATCGTCAATGACCACATTCGGAGAATCCAAGACAGGATTGACAACATGACGCATAACGCTTGGCGACCTTATCTTGTGTCAGCAGAGTACATCAACTTTGACACCTACAAGCCTTACCGACGCCGATATTACACGGACTATGTAGGTACGGCTCCTCTGCTGTTCCGCAATGTTCAGCAGATTCTACGCATTGAACTATGGCAAGGTGACGACTATCGTGAGATTGGCTCGGCAGAAGCAAGAATCAAGTTTGGAGATGTCTCCGGGCTAAGCGGTAAGAAGGTATTCCTTGGTCTTGGTAACGGTAGCGTTGCTACTCTGACTGCTGGTACAGGTACCAGTAATTGGCGAGGAGAACTTGATGCAAACTCTACTGCTCAAAGTTTCGCAGACCTTGTAAACAAAGAAGACAGAGTTTCCAAGGTAGCAGTTGAGTTTTCACCATCACTAACACTGGCTGGTTCTACCTCAAATGTAGCCGTTCACAATGAGTTCTTAGCCTCGGCCAATGCTGACTATGGTACAGGTGTTGTCAAGTTGACATCCATGAGGGCTGTCAAAGCCGGTGAAGAATGTTCCATCGTTACTGACAGCACTGACATAACAATTGAGCAGACAACACAGGCGAGTACCACTGTCGTAGGAGTTGTTGACACTGACGACATTAGTGTCAGTTCTACTGCAAACTTTACCAAGTCAGGGGTCGCTACTGACGGAACGAAGGTATTCCGATATGTGAGCAAGACTGATACCAAATTCATAACCTGTACCGTTGTCAGTGGAGGTAGCCTCCCGTCCAGTGGTACAGTTACGCAGAATTCTTTTGTCACTGACCTACAAGGTGGTAGTTCCAGCGGTGATAACGCTCGTCTACGAGACTGGTGGCTTGACCACGAAATGGGTATCATTTACTTTAACAACTCATATCCGTTCTTTGAATGGAATGCTATCAAGTGTTCGTACATCTACGGTGAGCGTTATCTTGAGAAAGCAATTGAAGAAGCCGCTACGAAACTTGTAGCGAGCGAACTGCTGATGGCTGACGACCGCTCAGTGCTAATCCCCGAAGGTGGACAAAACATTGACCTCGGCTCAAAGGCACAGTTATGGCGTAGAGAGGCTATGGAGATTCTCGCTCGTTACAAGGAAATAGTGGTGTTCTCATGACGGCTGATTGGAAAGAGCCACTTGATACAGTCATTGATATTCTCAAGGCTGACCACAACTCAGGTACAGGAGTAGGTTGGAACAGAGCCAATTCGGATAACATCAAACCTGTAATTCTTGACATTGCGTCCGAAGGCCCGGAGAGAGGGAAGAGGCTTGACCTACAGCGTCATGACTACATCTTATGCTACGAAACAGCACTGAATGAAGAAGTCCCCGACCTTCTTTACAACTTTGTCACAACACGAGTCAATATCACCGTTGATATGCGTACCTCAAGAGGTAGGAGCAGACTGCGAAAGATGGAAAATGAGATGCGTAGAATCATACATGTCAACCGCAAAGGAGATGGAGCGAACTTTGACCGCATGATTCTCAAGGTCAGAACAGACCTCAGTGACCGTACAAAGAAACTGTTCAGACACACTTTCCAAGTTGAGGTCGTTATACTTGCGGAGTTGATACCGTGAGTGGATTTGGAGCGCATTTCAAAGGTGATGTCTCTGAGGTCACCATGGGGCACGAGACCAGTGTTATCATTGAGCACAATCAACCGAGAACATGGACAGCAAAGACAACCGATTCAACTCGTGACCACACGACAATTGAGTTCAGAGGAACTACTACCATAACCAACTCCAGTATCTTTGAGCAAACCAAGCCCATTCTTAAGATACCTCTCGGTATGCTGATTGGTCAAAAACTGACTTTCCACTCTATCGCCAACGGCGACAATAACTTCTCCAACTTCTACAACACAACGCTCAAGAGTAGAATGTATACTATCGTAGACCATACACTTGAGAATAATACTGATGGTGTTTCTTCTACTCAACTCAAAATTGTACCTGCATTCCCTACCACCACGGTACTGTCCAGTGGTACCGGTGACTCCATTCTTTTACATGCGACTGGTTTACCTACCGTACAAGGTGATACCAACTCCGCTATGAACACTGCCGCCGCATCATCAAAGGAAGTCAGCCTGACTGACCAGTTTGTTGGACTCGCCAGTTTCATGACTCTTCCTGATACTACTGTAGATTTGCACAGTTACCATGTAGTTGGCCTTGGTCGCCAAGTCGCTGTTCAGCAGACCGGTAAAGTGCATCACATGGGAGGCTCCCTTGAGATGCCCATGCACAGTGCAAAGTGGCTCTATTACAGTCTCGGCAGAGAAGTCGTCAGTAAGAATACTTGCGGTTCTTCGTCGTATACACCTGCAACCAATGACGCTAAAATCTATTCAAATATAGAACCGGGGCAAGGTTACATTGATGTCACCAGCACCGAGAGTGCTAACATACGCTTCGGCTCAAGTAAAAATGCGGCTGTAGGTGATTACCTACTTCTCCAAGATACCACCCGTATTCCTACAACAACTTACAAGACTCCTGAACTGGACTCGGACAAGTATTTCCCTTCGGAGGCGTCAGGTCTCGCCAGTGATGCTGTTCACTTTGAGTGGGCCGAATCAAGCGAATGCAGACGCATATCTGCAATTGAATTTCTCACTGACTTGGGCTCCGGTACAATGCGGTATGTGTACAGAGTTTATGTGGACGACGGCTGGCAGTTCCCTCATACCACCGCTGACACAATTCTATTTCGTACCTATGATGACGGTGCCAGCAACAACCCGCATGTCAATGCCTCAAGGACCATCAAGAACCCTGTTAAGCGATTGCTCTTTTCTGCCGAGACCATACCGAGTTTCAGCATGGAGCACAGTGTCAGAACAAGAGACATTGGCTCATTTAACGCCACAGGCGAGTCTACTGTTTCGCCGGGTTCTGCTAACGATAGCAAACAGTTGACGAGAGTGTTCAAAGGATGCAAGGTTGTTGAGTGGGAAATATCCTCTACGGTGGATGCTGAATTGAAGTACAGATGTGTTTTCAACGCACTTGCTTGTTACACTGATACTGGGAGGCTTGAATCAAGTAATGCTGGTGACAGGTATACGGCTCACCGTATGTTCCAAAACACAGCCATTACTAAGAAAGGAAGGAAGGCCAGTGGTATTGCTGAGGGCTCAGAGAAACCCTTCATGTTTTACAACGGTACCATTTCATCTTTTGACCAAAACTTAGGGTTCATAAGTGGATTTGAACTTAGAGGAAAGACAGGTGTTGAACTGTTCCATACAATACAAAGTAACCCTGTACCCGAATCAGTCAACGCAACCAACCTTAGCCTTAAGCAAGTACCATACGGTGGTACAAGGAACGCCAGTATCATTCGGGAAGGTAGAGAAGAATTTGAGATGGAGATTGTACTTGCTCTTGAAGACGCCAACCTTTTCCACGAACTCAGGAGTCATGTTGAGCGAGGAGGTACCGTAGGTGCTACAGGAGGAACTATCATGCTTCACTTCACAAAGCCAGTTGTCAGCGGCGACAGTGACTCTACGCCGAGCCTACGCATCATCATAGACGATTACTTCATCACCGAACTCCCTATTCCTATGCCTGACGACAAAGGGCTTTTGTTCACAACCATGAAAATTAAACCACAGAATGTGAAAGTAATAAGTGTGGACACCGATTACCACTGTTAGAGGGGACGACATGCCGATGCGGATTTTAAAATCTCTGAACCCTTTTCAGGAGTACGACGGTCCTGAAATCATAGTCAATGAAGAAGAAGAAGAGGGCGGAGAGTACCTCTTCAACCCCGAAGTAGGAAGAGCCAGTGATGACCCATTCGCTCACCTGCAAACGGATGAGTCTCCCGAAGATTCGGCAGACTCAAAAACGAGAGTGAGTAAGTATGTTGGAGGAAAAGAAGACAAGTAAGATTACAATCAACGGCAAGCCTGTGCAAGTCACACCAAAACGGTTGACATTCTTTGATGTACAAGCAGTAGGTCCGTTGTTTGCAAATAGCGATTTAAATTTCTCTAACTACTGGCTTTACGCCTTTCACAATTGGCTTGACTGTAAGCCTTCTATAGAGATTGAGCAGATTTCTCCCGAAGAAGGCCAAGCACTTGCTGGTCTTTTACCCGAACCATCCCAAGTCATTGAATGGTTGGTTTTTCGGGAGGCGAAGTCGGCAATATCAGACAGTACCTCAACAACAGGTATGTCTCTCAGCGACTTCGCTACCAACGAGAAGGGATGGAGTACCTTCTGATGACTCACTACAATATGAACATAAAGGAGGTTAGAGACTTGACAATTGACGACGCTAAACAACTACTCTACTGGGCTCAGGCTATGCAAGGGGAAGAAGAGGTACCAAGAGACGCAGTGTATTTGGGCTACGACCGAGTGCCCCCAATGGAGGACTCACTATGATTGACGGCGACATTGACCCTCGCTCGGTTGAAGCAATGGAGAAATTCAAAAAATATACCAAGGAGGCAGGTGATAATATGAAAGCCTTACAGGGGCAAATGGACAAGTTCAGCAAGTCCATGGAAATGACAAAGGTCAACAGCACTGACCTCACTGCCTCACTCAAGGGTATGGAAAGGTCTCAGCCGTTTCAGCAAATGATGGAAGGTCCAGCCCAGCAAAACCAAATGACAGGTGGAGCAGGTGGAGGTCAATCAAGTAACATCACTGTCAATCTCAGAATAGATGTCAGCGGTATCACTGACAAAACAGACAAGCAGAAACTTGCTAAGGAAATCAGTACCATGGTAACCAAGGAGTTGCGAAGTAAAATGGGCGGCTCCCTTACACAGAGTGGATTCAACAGGAGTGGCTGAACATGGACGCAGGGGAAAGAATGCCTGTCCGACTCGTTCAAGAGAACGGCGACACTATTTCCCTTGATGCTACCGCTATAGACATCACAGTAGAACGACAACAGTCAAACTTTGCTATACCCCTTATGGACGCCAAGCGTATGGGTATTGACCTTAACCAAAGCCAAGTGCAGATAGAAGTACAGGGTGTATTCGCTGACGATACCGGGCAGGAAACTACTGCTCAGGCTACTGCTATTCTTGACTTTTATCAACCACAGCAGATTGTTACATGGGGACAGCCAGTTGGTGGTGGCGGTGGTAATACAGGTAGTCCTGTGTCGTCGGGTTTCAACACGGGTGGTTCGTCAGGATTTGGCGGTGCTACTACCGGACTGGGTGGTTTCTTAGCAGGCGGCGGCTCATTTTCCGGCGGTATCGGAGGCTCGCTTGGAGGGGGAGTTACTGACTTTAGTGATATGGGTAACCGTATTCTACAGCATTGGAACAAGAAGTACATTGATTTTCCAGTAGCCTACTGGGTAGAGGCCAGTGGAGCCTTGCTCAATCCTGTGACCAGTGGCTTGCAGTTGTGGCTCAAGGCTGATAGCCTTCCTGAATCAGATGGGTCTCCAGTTGAGTCTTGGAGTGACTCAAGTGGTAACGGTAGAAATGCCGCCCAAACAAACCCAAGCCTACAACCAACTTACCGAACTGACGGTATCAACGGGAAGCCCTACATAGGACTTAACGGTGACGACCAATACTTGGAAGTGCCCTTTTCGCCATTTTTCAACTCAGAAGAATTTACCATATTTACAGTAGCGAAGACCAACGCTTCCAGTGGCGACCATCCTATCATAAGTTCTATAGAAGGAAGTACGGGAGACAGTGACGCAAAAGGCTACGCTCTTTTTTACGATGCAAGTAACAAGGATTCTCTCGCCCAGTGGAGAGAGGGCGGTACGGATGACAATGTAACAACTGCGGCTAACACCATCAAGAACACAGATGGGTATATTCTTACTTACACGATGGATGACACCGATGCAGATTCAGAGTCTGACACAGTTAATCTCTTCATTAACGGCAGTCTCAAAGCCAGTCAAGCAAGTAGTGTTGGGTACATACCCAACACTGCGGCCAACCTTTTCATTGGTAGGCAAGGTACTAACTACTTCAACGGTGGAATTTACGAAATTATCATTTACAACAGGGTATTGACAGTTGCAGAAAGAGAAGAAGTTGAAGGTTACCTTGCGTTCAAGTACGGTATGAATTTACCCCGTGGCCATGAATATGCAGGTACAGGTAACTTTTACCACAGTACAAGGCACATAAGAGTCGCCTTTGACAAACATATGGTCGCCAGTGTAAAGGAACCTTATGGGTTTCTTAATCAACAGAGAGATACCGGTATGACGATAGGTAGCGTGAGTGGTAATGTCATTACCGTTACTGGTGGTACAGGTAAGCCCAATGAATGGTTTGAGCCTACTGAGAGTGAAAGAATGAGTCGTGTTTTGTTTTTCAGAGGGGCTCAGTTCGTCAAAGATACCAATGATGATATTTTATTCGCCACGGTTACAGCGGTCAACGCCACTACCCTTACCATCAACCCTGATACTCCCGGTACGACATTGAACCAGCATGATAAAATCTACATTTCTCCAATTTTCTACGAAGATAGCAGTTTGGTAGGCAGTGGTGCAGGGCCTGTCATTGTTATTCCCATCCAAAATGCTGACACATTTGACGAGAATGCCGCTCCCGAAAAGGCAGTAGGGCCGGAGTTCCCAACACACGAAGATGGTTCTGCAAGAGACAGTAACAGTTTGACAAGGACGGATGAGTACATTACCTATCTCATTTCTAAAGCACTAACCTCGTCTTATATTGATACAGGTAAGGCAGTGAATATACTTAACGAAACGACCATGGATAAGGTATTTTCAGTCGCTATTGCAGAGTCTGCTCATGCACATAACTGTAGGTTGACCATCACCCAGCAATATGCATCTTCACTGGGGGCTCTTTCTGACACCATTAACACAACTCTCGGCGTAGGGCAGATGCCTGTCACGCAGGGCTTTTCAGGAGGAAGGAGTGGTAAGCGTGTCAAGAGTGGCGGTGATAAAGTTCAGGACTTGCTCGGCATTCTCGCTAACAGTAACAACTATGCAGACAACCCTGACCTGAACTTCGCTACTGATATACTCAGCGCAGGAATTGACTTCTTGAACAATCAGGTCAATGCACCCGATTACAGCGGCGATTACATCAGAGGTATACAGATACCTTACCTTAGTAAAGCGACCAAGGGTAAAAACGCTCTTGATTCTCATGTAGCCCAGCGTAACTTTTTCTTGACAACCGAAGGCTCAACAGGTCAAAAGGTGTCTACAATCAATGATATTCACGCATCACGGTTATTTTCTCACAGTGCGGAAGGTCATCGTAAGAACGGTATCAGTGGTTTAGTAACCAACTTCGGCGTACACCGAGAAGCGGAAATGAAGGCTTACGAATTCAGTCTGACCTTCATGGCCGCTGACATTATTCTATGAGGTGAAGATATGGCGACTCCGATACGACTCTTGGGCGGTTTGAACAATGAACTGCAAATGGATTTACTCGCCCAAACTATTGACATCACTGTAGAAAGAAACGCTTCTGTTTTCCCAACTCCTAACAATGTACTCAAGCGATTCGCTATTGATACGAATACTCCAAGG
>NZQM01000112.1 GCA_002695905.1 Parvibaculum sp. | reverse complement strand
GTTGCTCACGCCGAAAACGTGACGGAGCAGCTGGGGATCACCCACCATTTCGACGCGGTCTACGACATTGTGGCCGTCGACTACACGCCCAAACCTGCCCCTCAAGCCTATATGCGGTTTGTATCCGGTACGGGCATTGACCCCACCCGGTCGGCGATGTTTGAGGATATTGCCCGGAACCTGCTCGCCCCCCACGATTTAGGCATGACGACTGTCTGGGTGCGCCCCGGAGAGCCCGGCCCGGAAAAGCACCAGCAAATGTCCCACGAAGGTGCTGACGGGGACCATGTCCATCATGTGACCGATGATCTGACGGAATTTTTACAGAGTCTGTAGCCTGGCGCTTCTGTTGACAACGATCCGCCCCCCGCTATGGTGCCGCGGCGCTCAAAACCCATGCCAATGCTGCCGATAAATGAGGATTCCCAAGATGACCCCAGCAGAGCTTCAATCCATCATCGACACGGCGTTCGACAATGTGGACGCCATCGACACCAAAACAACCGGTGACGTGCGCGACGCGGTCAACAAGGCGCTGACGCTCTTGGACAATGGAGAAGTTCGGGTTGCCGAGAAAGGCGACAAAGGCTGGGTGGTCAATCAATGGCTGAAAAAGGCCGTTCTCCTGTCCTTCCGCCTGAATGACATGGAAACAATCGCGGGCGGCCCCGGCAACAGCACCAATTGGTGGGACAAGGTTCCCTCGAAGTTTGAAGGCTGGGGACCACAGGAATTTTCCGCCGCGGGCTTTCGGGCCGTGCCAGGCGCCATTGTGCGCCGATCCGCCTATATCGCCCCAGGCGCAGTGCTGATGCCATCCTTTGTCAACCTTGGCGCGCGCGTTGATAGCGGCACCATGGTCGACACCTGGGCAACGGTGGGCTCCTGCGCTCAAATCGGCAAAAATGTGCATATTTCCGGGGGCGCAGGCATAGGCGGCGTTCTCGAACCTCTGCAGGCCGGACCCGTCATCATTGAAGATAATTGCTTTATCGGTGCGCGGTCTGAAGTCGCGGAAGGTGTGATTGTGGGGACCGGCGCTGTTCTCTCCATGGGCGTTTTCATTACATCGACAACCAAAGTCGTGAACCGCGACACGGGCGAGACCCATGTGGGTTATGTTCCGCCCTATTCCGTCGTTGTACCAGGCGCCCTGCCCGGCAAACCGCTTCCAGATGGAACACCTGGCCCGAGCCTCGCCTGCGCTGTCATCGTTAAAACCGTGGATGAGCGCACCCGGTCTAAAACCTCAGTGAATGAGCTTCTTCGGGACTAGAGGCGGTTCTGGGCGAAGATTGCACAGGTTTGACCCGGTTGGGCACAACCGGGTAAACCGGGGGTTATGGAAACCGATGCACCCACGGCTGCTGGCCTGATTGACCCAGTCTCACTCGCGCAAGACCTGATCCGCTGTCAGAGCGTCACCCCCCAAGAGGGCGGCGCGCTTGATCTGCTGGAAGCCCGTCTCACTGAGCTAGGGTTTGAATGCACGCGCCTTCCGTTCAGCGACAAAGACACGCCTGATGTGGACAATCTCTACGCGCGGTTTGGAACGGAAGCCCCCAATTTCTGCTTTGCCGGTCATACCGACGTTGTGCCCGTCGGCGATGCCAAAGCCTGGAGCGTCGATCCCTTTGAGGCAATCATCAAAGATGGCCTATTGCTCGGACGCGGCGCAACGGACATGAAAGGCTCGATTGCTGCTTTTGCAGCGGCCGTGTCGCGGCTTGTTGCTGATGGCAGCATCAAGGGCTCCATCAGCTTCCTCATCACAGGTGATGAAGAGGGACCAGCGATCAACGGAACCCGGAAAGTGCTGGAATGGTTGGTGGCCCGGGGCGAGGTAATTGATGATTGCCTTGTGGGCGAACCCACCAACCCCCAAGAGCTTGGTGACATGATCAAGATCGGTCGCCGCGGCAGCACAAACGGGTGGATTACTGCGTTTGGCGCCCAGGGCCATGTGGCGTATCCGCACCTTGCTGACAATCCAACACCGCGCCTCGTCGCCATGCTTCAGCGCTTGACGAGCGATCTGCTGGACGAAGGCACTGAACATTTTCAACCGTCCAATCTCGAGATCACGCAGGTCAGTGTCGATAATGAAGCAACGAATGTCATTCCCGCGGAAGCCAAAGCGCGGTTCAATATTCGCTTCAACGATCTGCAGACACCAGACGAGCTAGAGGCCCGGGTGCGTGCGCATCTAGATGCGGTGACTGCTGAGATGGGTGGTGCCTACGACCTCAAAATGATTGCAAGCGGTGACGCCTTTCTCACTGCACAGGGTAAATTGAGCACGCTGATTTCTAACGCAGCTGAGAAGGCGACAGGACGCAAACCAGAGCTATCCACCAGTGGTGGCACCTCTGACGCACGATTTATCAAGAATTATGCGCGGGTTGTTGAATTCGGGCTCGTCAGCCAATCCATGCACAAAATAGATGAACATGCGAAGGTCGACGATATCGTCGCCCTTGCCGATATTTATGAAACAGTTCTCAGAGGCTATTTCAGCTAGAACACATGCCAACAAGCAGGGAAATCATCAATGCCTTCATCGGCGCCTGGAAAATCGCCCGGCGCGATCCATCTGCCCTGTCGCATTTCGATTTCAGCGCAGATGCTTTCTGGCGGTCCTTTGCGGCATTTATCTTTGCGATGCCCTTCTATCTTGTCTTTATCAGCGCCGAATGGCGGATGATTGGAGAAGCCGACGTCGTCGTGACCAACTCACTGCTCGGCTACACAGTGATTGAATTTCTGTCTTACGTTTCTTTCTGGGTTCTTTATCCGCTCTCAATGATATTTGTCTGCCGGGCTATAGACCTGACGCAGAATTATGCGCCCTATATTATTGTCTACAATTGGTCGTCGGTCCTGGTAGCAGTATTACTGGCGCCGCCTTATGTGCTCTATAGTTTCGGCGCCGCATCTATTGAAACAGCAGCATTCCTTATCCTGCTCGTCTTCGTCACCGCCCTCCTCTACCGATGGCAAATCGCTGTTGCCGTCTTCCGTACCACGCCCGCAATTGCCGCTGGCATCGTCGCTTTTGAACTCGTTCTCGGCTTCGCGATCAATCTGGTTGCCAGCTCATTTTTAGCGATTGGACCTCAATAAATGGGCGATAGGCGTGCGATTGGTGTTTTTGACTCCGGCATGGGTGGGCTCACTGTCCTGCGGGCGTTGCGTGACACACTCCCGCACGAAGACCTGGTTTATCTGGGCGACACTGCCCGCCTTCCCTATGGCACCAAAAGCGCCGATACCGTCACCGCTTATGCCCTGCAAGCCACAAGAAAGCTTCTCGCCCATGATGTGAAGATGGTCGTGATTGCCTGCAACACGGCAAGTGCCGTGGCGATTGAGCCCCTGGCGAACCAGCATGCGCCCCTTCCTGTCATCGGCGTAGTAGAGCCCGGTGCCCGCGCCGGGGTTGCGGCCACCCAAACAAACCGGATCGGGGTGCTTGCGACGGAAAGCACGGTCAAGGGAGGCGCTTATGCCCGCGCGATCGGCGCGTTGGCACCGGAGGTCAGCATTCGCCAACAACCCTGCGCGCTGTTTGTTGCGCTCGCAGAAGAAGGCTGGGGCAATGATGCGATCGCTGAAGCCGCAGCAGCGCGGTATCTGAAGCCACTCTTTGACGATCCGGACACAGCGCCTGACACGCTCGTGCTGGGGTGCACACACTTTCCGGTGCTTGCGCCTGCCATCGCCAGAGTGCTTGGCGATGGCGTGACCCTGGTCGACAGTGCCGCGACAACCGCTGAGACCGTTGCAGCCGCACTCGCTGCAAATGACCTTGCGACCGACGACCCGTCGAACGGGTCCGAGCGGTTCCTGGCAACCGATGCGCCGGAGCGTTTTGCGCGTGTGGGCGGCCTCTTCTTTGGCTCGGAAATTGCCGCAGATGCTGTCGAGCTGGTAGACCTTCGACACGGCTAGTAGACTTTTTTCGTCGCGCCTTCGAACCACAAAAGTCTCACAACTTTTGCTGAAAGAAATGCTCGCGCTCAGTCATAATCGACAGCCGTCAGATAGAGACCATCTGGAGGTGCCACCGGTCCGCAGCGTGAACGGTCCGCCGCTTTTAACGCTGCTTCCATCTCTTTTGGACGCCATTTTCCTTCGCCGATACATTTGAGCGAGCCCACGATGGATCGAACTTGATTGTGTAGGAAAGAACGCGCTCGACAGATCACCTCAATCTCTTCGCCATAGCGGGAGACGGTGATCTCATCCATCGTCCGGACTGGGGATTTAGCCTGACAATGCACAGACCGGAAGGTCGTGAAGTCATGCTTGCCAATCAGCGCTTGCGCTGCGTTGTGCATGGCGTGCGCATCGAGGGGCACGGGTACGGCCCAAGCCTGTCCGAGATCAAGCGTCAGAGGCGCGCGCCGGTTAATGATGCGGTAGAGATAGTGACGTTTAGTGGCATCGAAGCGCGCGTGAAACTCATCGCTGACAATTTCCGACGCGACGACAGAGATCGGGGCGGGTTTTAAATGATAATTGACCGCGTCCTTCACCTTGTCGGCCTTGTCGCCCCGCTCCAGATCCAGATGGACCACCTGGCCCAACGCATGGACGCCCGTATCTGTTCGGCCTGCGGCAAAGACTTCCGCGTCTTCGCCACTATAAGCACGAACCGCCTTCGTCACCTGATCCTGTACTGCCAGGCCATTGGTCTGAGACTGCCAGCCATTGTAAGGCCCGCCATCATATTCAATGGTGAGTTTGTAGCGCGGCATCAGGTAACACTTTCGCCCTTCGCAAGGGGGAAGCCACGAAGGAACTCCTCGGCTGTTGCCCGCCCTTTGCCAGCGCGCTGAACCTCAAGCAAACGAAGCGCACCCTCTCCACAGGCAATGCTGAGCGCATCGTCCAATGCTGATCCCGGCTCGCCGCTGCCCGCCACTGGTTCCGCGCGCAAGACTTTCACCCGTTCAGGCTTGCCTTTGCGGATGATCTCAAAATAGGCGCCCGGAAATGGGGAAAGTCCGCGAATGTGGCAGTCCAACTCCTTGGCAGGCCGTGTCCAATCAATGCGCGCTTCCGCCTTGTCGATCTTCTTGGCGTAGGTGACCCCCTCATCTGATTGCTGCGTTGGCGTAATCTTGCCTGCCGCGAGTAACGCCAGCGTGTCGACCATCAAAGGCGCACCGATTTTGGCAAGCTCATCGTGGAGGTCTGAGGCCGTCATGCCCCCAGTGATCGCAATCCGCGCTGTGCCCAGCACCGGGCCAGTATCAAGACCCTCGTCCATCTGCATCACCATCACGCCGGTCTCCGCGTCGCCCGCCATAATTGCCCGCTGGATCGGCGCGGCACCGCGCCAGCGTGGCAGGAGAGAGGCATGAAGATTGAGGCAACCCAGACGTGGGGCTTCAAGAATGGGCGCTGGGAGCAGGAGCCCATAGGCTACAACAATTGCGACATCCAGCTTGAGAGCGGCAAAGGCCCGCTGCTCTTCTTCGCCCTTCAGGCTTTTGGGCGCGCGCACTTCAATGCCTTTTGTCTCCGCAAACTCATGCACGGGAGACTTTTTCAAATCCATGCCGCGGCCCGCCTTCCTCGGTGGCTGCGAATAAACTGCGACCAGGTCGTGGCCAGATTCGACAAGAGCAGCAAGAATGCCCACAGAAAAGTCAGGCGTTCCCATGAACGCAATGCGGAGAGGTTTGGGGTTTGTCATGGTTTAAAAGTGCGCGTTTGGAACAGGTCAGGCCAGTTCTTTTTCTTTCAAGCGCCGTTCTTTCAGGAGCTTCTTTAAAACCCGGTCGCGCTTCAGCTTGGAGAGATGATCGATGAACAGCACCCCTTCGAGATGATCCATTTCATGCTGGAGGCAGGTAGCCAACATCTCTTCGCAATCCAGCTCGCGAATTTCGCCTTGATAGTCGAGAAAGCGGACGCGGCATTTCGCAGGACGCTCAACCTCGTCATAGAATTCAGGCACCGAGAGACAGCCTTCTTCATAGACCCGTGTCTCGCTATCATCCATCCAGATAATTTCCGGGTTCACAAAATAACGCGGCTCCGGTTCTTCGCCCTCTCGCGCCAAATCCATGACGATCACGCGTTTGGGCACGCCCAACTGGATGGCGGCAAGACCGATGCCTGGCGCGTCATACATGGTTTCCAGCATGTCATCCATGAGCGCGCGTAACTCATCATCCACCTTTTCCACAGGTTTTGAGACCTGTTTCAGGCGTCTGTCCGGGGCGGTCACTATGGGGCGAATGGTCATGGGGACGAGATAGGCCCCCAGCGTTCTGGCGTCAAGCCTTAGACAGCCTGAAAGGAACCAGCGGTCTCCGGCGATCGAGGCTCAAGCCCTGCCCTATTGGTCACAGTTTGCGACGCAAACCTGGCGCTCCCGCACCTGTCCGCCGCACGAGCTGTAGCACATGTTGAACTGGCCGACGCACTGAGACCCGATATCCTCACACTGATAGTAGGAGGCCGTCCGCTCATAGGGGGCGTCTGGGCGTTCTGGCAGGCCGGGCGCGCCCTCATATGTACCGTTTACGCGGAAAAACCGTTCGCGTGCCTTTTCTGCCCGGCGTTTTTCATAAAGGTACTGATCGAGCTCATATTCGTAGTTTTCCTGGGCTCGGGCGTTCTCGTCGCGAACACGCTGGTCTTCCCGGTACCGGCACTCAGACCGCTCAGCCTCGGCATTGCGCGTACACTGGTTTTGGCCCTCCTGGCATTGCGATAAACACTGCATGCCCCCTTGCTGGGATGGTGGCGTGTAGTCGTATCGGGTTTCGATCACCGGGCCGCACGCTGCAAGCCCAAACGCCATCACTACACCCGTCGTCCAACGGCTCAAAATCCCCAGAAACTGCATAATTTTCCCCTTACCAGCTTGGCGTCCCCTCCTCATTTATGACCGCGCCTTTGGGTCTGGGTCAAGGGCGCTACGTCTCCTCCGAATTCAGGTATAGTTGGGGATTAGCGCAATTTGTGAGATTCGATGGACGCCTCTTTCCTCCCCTACCTGGTTTCAGCTGTGGTCGCGGCTATTGTCGTGACCGCACTCGTCATGCTGCGTCTGCAAAAAGGCAAGCCGAGTGACGAACCAACAGGACCCAACCCTGTCGAACAACAATTGGTACAGCTTGCCGATATGCAGAATCAGCTCGCCGGACGCTTGGCGACGCTTCAGGAAGGTCAGACGACCAGCCAACAGACGCTCAATCAGGCGCTCAATGAGCGGCTTGATGCGGTGAGCCAGCGACTCAATCAAAGTCTGACGGAGAACACCCAGAAGACCAATCAGACGCTTAATGAGCGGCTGGAAAAGGTGAGTAAGAACCTCACAGAAACCTCTTTGAAAAACCGGGAACAGTTGGGTGAGCAATTGGGCATGCTCAACACCCGCCTTGCCGTCATCGGCGAAGCGCAGAAGAAACTCGACAGTTTGACGACCGAGGTGGTTGGATTGCAGGAAGTGCTTGGCAACAAACAAGCGCGCGGGGCCTTCGGTGAAATTCAACTGAATGACCTGGTGACGAGCGCCCTGCCGCCGTCCGCCTATTCATTCCAGACCCCGCTTTCCAATAAAAGCCGTCCTGACTGTCTGATCAAACTGCCAAACCCTCCCGGCTCCATTGCGGTCGACAGTAAATTCCCCCTCGACAGCTATCGGCGGCTGGTTGATGCGTCTGATGAAACCGCAAAAGTGGCTGCGACCCGCCAATTGCGCGCAGACGTGCAGAAGCACATCAAGGACATTTCAGAGAAATACATCCTTCCCGGCGAAACGGCTGAGTCGGCGCTCATGTTCCTGCCCTCAGAAGCGGTTTATGCAGAACTGCACGCCCGGTTCGCCGATGTGGTGGACCAGGGGTACAAGGCACGGGTCTGGATTGTCTCACCCACAACCCTGATGGCGACGCTTAATACGGTGCGCGCTGTGCTCAAAGATGCGCAGATGCGCGAACAGGCCCATGTCATTCAGGCCGAAGTGGGCAAACTTCTGGAAGATGTGGAACGCCTAGACGCTCGTGTCGACAAGCTCAAGGGACACTTCGCCCAAGCTGAGAAAGATATCCGCGACATTGAGACATCGACATCGAAAATTACGCGGAAAGGTGAGCGGATCAAGGACGTCGAGCTAGAAGACCCAGCTGAGTTATCCCCGCCTTCTGAAACCAAATTAAAATCGGGGAACCAGCCGGACCTGCTTGCCGGTGAATAAAATACGTCTGGGGGACGGCGCATGGAAATGATTGAAGCATTTGTGGGTGACATAAACAGCACCATTAACAGTATCGTTTGGGGTGTGCCCATGCTGGTCCTCATCGGTGCTACCGGCTTGTTCTTGACTATTGGTCTCCGCTTTCTACAGTTTCGTCACCTAGTCTACGCATTCAAACTTCTGCGGCAGAAGGAAAGCGGGGCTGAAGGGGAAGTCTCTCCTTTTAAAGCTCTGATGACCGCGCTGTCTGCAACTGTCGGAACCGGAAACATTGGCGGTGTGGCGCTCGCAATCGTCGTCGGTGGCCCCGGGGCACTATTCTATATGTGGCTGATCGCCCTTGTCGGCATGGCAACAAAATATGCTGAAGCGGTTTGCGCTGTGACCTACCGCGAAGTTGACGAACGCGGCGTCTATGTCGGGGGGCCGATGTATTATCTCAAAAACGGCGTCGGCGCGAAGTTCCCTCTGCTCGGCGCAGTCCTTGCGCCAGCGTTCGCTGTTTTTGCGGCTCTCGCCGGGTTTGGAATTGGCAATGGCACTCAATCAAACGCTGTCGCCGGCACTATGGAATTGGGTTTTGGTGTACCGCCTGAGATCACGGGTCTTGTTCTTGCGGTAATTGTTGGCTTGGTGATTATCGGCGGTGTGAAGCGGATCGCAGATGTAGCAGGCACGCTTGTTCCACTCATGATTACGCTCTATCTCATCTCAGCGTTCGCCATATTGGCGATCAATTATGAAGCCATCCCTGCAGCTTTCTCTCTTATTTTCAAAAGTGCGTTTACGCCTGCGGCGGCAGCTGGTGGCGTCCTTGGCGCAGGCGTTGCGGCCGCAATCGAACAGGGGTTCAAACGTGGCATTTTTTCCAACGAGGCTGGCCTCGGATCAGCTGCTATTGCCCATGCTGCGGCCAAAACCAACAATCCTGTCCGACAGGGGCATATCGCAATGCTTGGTGTGTTCATCGATACAATTATCGTCTGCACGATGACAGGCCTTGTCATCATCACGACCGGCCTATTTGCTGAAGGCAATTTGACTGCCGCGCCTCTGACATCGGCAAGCTTTGCAAGCGTTCTTCCTTTTGGCGACAAAATCGTCGCCGTGGCGCTCGCCGTCTTTGCGTTCACCACCATTCTCGGCTGGTCATATTATGGAGAGCGCAGCGTCGAATATCTGTTCGGCATCAAAGCAATTAACCCATACCGCATCGTTTGGGTCCTCGCCATTCCGGTCGGGGCGACGATCAAGCTCGGCTTGATCTGGGATGTTGCCGACACGCTAAACGCGCTCATGGCCATTCCGAACCTGATCGGTCTCATCATCCTTGGTCCGATGGTGTTCAGAGCAACCAAAGAATATTGGGCCAATGGTGGGAAAGCAGAGGAACCGCAACCGCTAAGCGCGGACTAGGGGCGGCTGGCCAATGCTTCGCTGGTTCTACTTTGGCGCGATGGTGGCAGGCACGCTCCTGCCGCTGTCGCAATTCCTGCCCTGGCTCTCAGAAAACGGGTTGGATATTCCGCTTTTCTTTGCGGAACTTTTCGCCAACCCGATCAGCGGCTTTTTCGGGTGGGATGTCATCGTCTCGGCACTCGTGCTCATTCCCTTCATTTTGATTGAAGGAAAGCGGCTCGGCATGGCGCGGCTGTGGATGCCCGTCGCAGGCACCTTCCTTATCGGTGTGTCCTGCGGGTTGCCGATGTTTCTCTACTTACGGGAAGCGCGGCTAGAGCAGATGAAGGGCATTGCCGTCAACAAATTGGTCTGACTCCAATCAAACCGGGCGGCGGGATTTCATTGCCGCAGCAAGCGTGCCGTCATCCAGATAATCCAACTCACCGCCCACCGGCACGCCGTGTGCAAGGCGCGTAACGGAGACACCTGCTGTCGCCAGACGATCGGTTATGTAGTGCGCCGTTGTTTGTCCATCAACGGTCGCGTTGGTGGCCAAAATCACTTCGACAATCTCATCCCGGGACGCGCGCTCGAACAGGGAGCCAATCGTGAGGTCTTCCGGCCCGATACCATCAAGTGCTGAGAGCGTTCCGCCCAACACATGATAACGCCCTTTGTGGGCTCCCGCGCGCTCCAGCGCCCAGAGATCGCCCACATCTTCGACGACGCAGAGGCTCTTGGGCTCCCGGCGCGGATCAATGCAAATCATACAGGGATCCTGCGTGTCCACGTTTCCGCAAGTGGTGCAGATCACGGCTTTTTCTGCGGCGTCCGCCATCGCGATCGCCAGCGGCTCTAAAAGAGTCTGTTTTTTCTTTACCAGATGCAGGACCGCGCGGCGTGCAGAACGGGGGCCTAAGCCCGGCAGTTTGCCGAGCAGTTGAATCAACCGCTCAATCTCAGGGCCGGAAAGACTGCTCATATTCCCATCTTCTCTAGTGCCGTGTTCCCGGACGGAAAACCGCTGCGCACTTTTCCTGGGAACACTTGATACCCGGCAGTTTGCCGAGCAGTAGGATCAACCGCTCAATCTCCGGGCCCGACGACGCGCTCATGTTTAAAGTCCAAAATTCATACCGGGTGGGAGAGGCAGTCCGCCGGTCAGTTCTTTCATACGGTCGGCCACCAGCGCTTCAGCCTTTGTCTTGCCGTCATTGAAAGCAGCAACGATCAGGTCTTCCAGGATTTCGGCTTCGTCTGGCTTCATGAGACTTGGATCAATGTGAAGGCGTTTCATGCTGCCCTTGCCAGAAAGGGTCACCTTAACCAGCCCGGCCCCGCTTGATCCTTCAACCTCTGCGTTCTCAAGCTCAGCCTGGGTATCGGCGAGCTTTGACTGCAGCTGCTGTGCCTGCTTCATCATGTCGGTCAGGTTTTTCAATCTGCGTCCTCATCTTTTGTACTTTCGCCCTCGGCAGGCGCTGGGCCTAGAAGTTCCGGCTCCACAACATTTCTAATCTTCGCGCCGGGAAACGCCTCAAGAGCCGCTTTCACCAGCGGGTCTTCCTGTACCTCAAGGTGCAGCTCGTCCCGGCGGGTTTCTTTTTGCTGGCGAAGGGTTGGTGCGCCTTCCGCCTTGGAAATGGACACAAGCCACCGCTCGCCGGTCCATTGACGCAGTTTTTCGGCAAGCTGGCCCGCAACGGAATTGTCGCCATGGACGACATTGACCTCAATGCGGCCCTTCTCGAAATGCACGAGACGCAGGCCAGACTCCATGAGATGCGCAAGCTTGATGTCGCGCTGCGACTGGGCATAGGCGATTACGTCTGCATAGGCACGGAATTCCGGCGCACGGGCAGGTTCAACCTGTCCCTGCGGCGTCGGTTGCGACTGCCCGATAGCTTGTGCAGCCCCGCCACCACTCATGGTAGCGCGTGCGCTGCCGTTCGGTGATCCGCCCATGTTCGGAGCGCCGCCGCCGACACCAGCCCCGACAGGTTGATCTGTCAGCTTGGCTACCAGTTCCTCCGGCGAAGGTTGGTCTGCCACATACGCCAAACGCACCAGGATCATTTCTGCCGCTGCAATGGGCTTTGCGGCGCTCTGCACTTCTCCAATGCCTTTGAGCAACATCTGCCAGGTCCGCGACAGCACACGCACGGGAAGCGCTTTCGCCATTTCCTGACCACGCACCCGCTCAGTCTCTGTAGCTGTCAGGTCATCGGCGGCACTTTCCGCGAGTTTGAGGCGCGTCAGCCAGTGGGTGAGTTCGGCAAGATCAGACAACACAACAGCCGGGTCAGCACCTGCATCATACTGGTCGCGCAGCTCTGCGAGAGCCGGGGCAATTTCGCCCTTCATCACCAGATCAAACAGGTCGAAGACCCGTGCGCGGTCAGCAAGCCCCAGCATGTCGCGCACATCTTCTTCTTTGACGGAGCCCGCACCATGGGCAATTCCCTGATCGAGCAGCGACAGACCATCACGCGCTGAGCCTTCCGCCGCACGGGCGAGAAGTCCAAGAGCGGCGTCTTCAATGGCCACGTTTTCTTTGTCAGCAACTTTTTTCAGAAGCCCCATCAGCTCTTCCGCACTCAAGCGGCGCAGGTCAAAGCGCTGACAGCGGGAAAGCACCGTGACTGGAACCTTCCGGATTTCTGTTGTCGCAAAAATGAATTTCACATGTTCCGGCGGTTCTTCCAGCGTCTTTAGGAGCCCGTTGAAGGCTGCCTTTGAGAGCATGTGCACTTCGTCAATAATGTAGACCTTGTAGCGCGCGCTGACGGGGTTGTAGCGCACGCTCTCAATGATTTCGCGAATGTCGTCAATGCCCGTGCGGGACGCCGCATCCATTTCCAGCACATCCTGGTGGCGCGATTCCATAATCGCTTCGCAATGCTCACCAAAATCATGGAGTTCGATGGTGGGCTTGTCGCCTTCAGCCTTCGAGTAGTTCAGCGCACGGGCAAGAATGCGCGCCGTGGTGGTTTTCCCGACGCCGCGCACGCCGGTCAGCATAAAGGCATGAGCGATCCGACCGCTCTCAAAGGCATTTGAGAGGGTGCGCACCATGGCTTCCTGGCCGACCAGGTCGTCAAAAGTCGTGGGACGGTATTTCCGGGCGAGGACGCGGTAACCAGTATCTACTGATGGGGCTGCACTGCCGCCGCCCCCAGAATCGCCTAAGTCGAATCCAGGTTCAGTTGCAGGGTCGGGGGCTTCTTCCCGTTCAGGTGCACTGTCAGCGACGTCATCCATCTGGCGGTTTGCCGCTCCCCGGTTGGCAAGCCTGACGCCTGAGGGGCTTTTCGCCTTCATCTCTGACGTATGGCTGGAATTCTTTAGTGGGAGGCTGGAACAGAGACCCGAGTAGGGCTCGTTACGGCTGCTTCCTTCCGGACCTGACCGGGTTGGCGAGAAACTCGTCCACCGCCAACCTCCCGGGGACACTATATCAGGGTTC
>NZQM01000111.1 GCA_002695905.1 Parvibaculum sp. | reverse complement strand
GGACAAGTCTCTTCTCTACAGTCTTAGGAGCATAGCGACCTCCCGGCCCTTTTACGCTCTCATAATCCCACATTGGCCCGTCTCCGCCATTGATACCGCCGCCGGGGAATTGCCATCCCCAACCCACTACAGGTAGGAGTTCAATGTGTGGGCTGTGTTCTAACATCATACGATAGAACTGCATTTCAGCACGCATACCAGCACGCTTTCGCCCACCTTTCTCTACCCACTTACCAGTCTTCAACTCCATCAAAATGATACCACTGCGAGACTCATCTACGAATATACGGTCAATAAATCCCTTCATGTGGATAAGAACCTCAGTTCCGTCACTCGCAACCACTATACGGTTTGCATGAACTTCAACTTCATTAGCCATAGGTAACCAGTCACTTGAGTTATCCTTCATGTGCATGAGCCTTTCTACTTGCCAGTCACTGTATAGATTCATCTGAGGCTCTTCACCATAGATGTAAGGAGAAGGAGGCTTAGGCATAGCCTTACGCATAAGTTTCTTCGCTGACTCTGTAGACCCATCGTTAAGTAAGCCGATGACATCAATGATGTAGTCGGGGGCTTGTTTCCAAAACCACTCTACTGCGTCGTGAACATTTGACCCACGAACATGATAGTCTCTCTCTTCTCCACTCAAGCCCAGTATGTTTTGAAAGTAATACTGCTTAGGACAGAAATCAAAAGTGCCTACTGATGACTTGGTGATACGAAGTATCTTGTCATGCATACTCGGTTGCCAGTTGTAACACGACTTATCGTAATACTCAAGCAATTCAGGGTAAGGATATGGTGTTTCCTCGTCTACGGGAACAGCCTTCTCAACGATACCGTCAAAATCATTACAAGATAAACAAGCCCTACCTTCGTCAGCATCTACGACTTCAACATCGCAAATCTCACACCAGTGTAGGACAGGTTCATTTGGATTGAATCTCAGAATCTCCGCCCCCAAACTTGTTCTTTGTGATTGTGACTACCGGGGCTTCTTCGGTTGCTGCTTCTTCATCCATACTCAAGCGGAGTAGAATAAAGTAACCTATCAAATCATCAATAACATCAGTGTCACTTTCCATGTCAGCGTTGCCACGAAGCAGTCGGCTTAACTTGTCATCAATCCTCACTCTTAAACCAGCATCAGGCCCAAGTTTGCTGAACATACGGATAGGGTCAAAGGCGCTGTCACCATACTGCGTGTTCTTAGCATCAAGTAAGTTCAACACATTAGCCGCTATACGAGCACACTTTATTTTGAATGATACCTCTTCAGTCATTCTTCTTCACCAACCTTAGTTTCACTACTGCTTTTTATATCAACAGTGTTTTTCTTCAGTAGGTTCTTCAGTTTACCGAGCACGCTCTGCTTCTTAGCAGGGCCATCCAGTGTCATTCCCCATTCATCCAGCGTTGTTTGTCTTGTGTTGTCCATTGTCATTCCCCATTCATCCAGTGTTGTTTGTCTTTTGTTATCCATTTGTGTTCACCTCAAAAATATGACTTGGGTATAGTGTCGCCAGCAGCGACATCAAGCCCCCAGTCAAGGCTCTCGTATATTCGCAGTAGTTTAGATTTAACCATCACACTGAGAACTTTCTCCCAGTCTATGGAGTAGTTCTCCAGTTCCGCTTTATCACGGAAAGCAACGAAGTCTACCTTCTTGCGCTCTCCGTTGAGAGTATAATAATCGGGCGTATCACCAACGAAACCGTTCACATAAGTCCACGGCACGCTGTCACCTTGCCCCCATCTTTCGTCTTTGGTTTTAGCCACATGCTCATTGTAATACATGGCGGCTTTCGCTGGCGCTGGTAACGATTTGTAGTCCTTGAACTTCATGGTAATCCGTGAAGAACAAGCGACATCTTCAATCGGTATGTCACCATTCTTAACAGCGAGGCTTACATCTCTAAGGACATCGGTGACAGTCGTTTCATCAGCACCAGTGGCTATCAGTTGCATAGCCATATCTTGAATCTGTTTGGTTAAGCGTGAAGAACTGGATGACTTGATTTCATATCCAGCAATCTTCATCTCACCCTTGCTCTTCTCAGGCCACACCTTGATACCAAAGTATCGGTTCTTCACAGGAGCAGTAGTCCAGTAGTCAAAGTATGCCTCAAGTTCAACCTCCATCGTTTTGAGTTGGAGTTTATCTTGTGCGGTCTTAGTCAAGTGCTCCGCCAGTGATGTTGCTTTATCAAAGGGGACTTGAATGAAGGCCGAGTCAGTGTGACCGTAGAGTGATTTGTAGCCAGCCTCTTCACTTTCAGCCAGTAGATGATGAATACATTCACGACCTCGGTGTGTGATAGCGGCGGCTATGTCGTTGTCTATCCACATGCCTTGAAGGAACTTCATTCCAGTCATCCCATAGAGAGCATTGACGAGGACTTTGACTGCTGTTTGCATCATGTCATACCCCAGTTTCTCATCGGGGTCTGTAGCCTCACGCATGAGTCTCTTGTATTCAGCACGCAGTTCAAGCATCTCTTCTACAACAGAAGGTAGCAACCCCTTCTCCTTTTGACACCAATGAGAGCCATCTCCCAATGTCTTGATACCTTCACCCGGCCCACTACGCTTAGTCTCATAGGACAGATTATCGGAGAGAATGATGTTGGGGTATAGAGAAGCGTAGTCCACAATGGCTACACCCTCGTGTCTACCCGGTATGGGGTCGGGAATGTGTGCAGCAGTCAATGCTTCACGCTGAACATTCATGGCGCTCTTAGCCTTCTTGTCAGTCCTTCTACCGATAAGTCCTCTGAAGTATCGGGTGACCTTGTGTGTGCTCCCGAAGGACACACCACATAGTTGCTGAGTAGCAACGAAGAAATCAATGGCGTGGAGTTTCTTGTCAATGTCACGGAGTAGTGTGGTGTCAAGGAGACAGTAATCTACGAAATCATCCCAGTGTTCACGCCATCCGTTGTGGACAGTCATACCCTCAATCTCCTCAGTGAGTTTACTACCGAGTCCAAGTGACTCTGCTATAGTATTCAACTTGCGATTAGGTAGTTGCCCACGGCCTGACTTTTGCCAAATGGATTCAAACCCGCTACCCGTTTTCCACCCAGCGGCTGAGTCAAAGCACAACCTACCCTTGATGGGTTGCTGTGTTTCTTTGTAACTATCCTTACCCTTGAATGGTCTAATCACTTGACCGAGTGGTGAGAGTTGGTCGGGGTCGTTCAACCTACGCATCAGGTGTGGTAGGTCAGCCCACATGATAGCATGGGCTACGAGAATGTCAGGGTCACGCTCATGTAAGAAGTCAATGAAGCCTTCATGCATGTCTGCTTCATTTTTGTAAAGGCGCAGTTGATATTTCTCATCACGCACTTCTCTATTTCTCAACAAACAAGGATTACCCCAATCCCCATTATTAAAATCATGAGGACAATTGGTTCGCTCATCAGCCCAAGCGAATACAACAGGAGTGTCAAGGTCGCTATCCACTACGGCCATGACTGATGTGAAGTCATCCTTAGTGTCCCACTCTAAATCAAAATACCACACACGAGGTTTGAACTCAGGTAGTTTCTTTGGGTAGAGTTGTAGTAGCACTTGGTCAAGGTAATTCAAGTCTGCTTCATAAGTAATCATTTCATCCTTGATGTCCCAAAGGTCAGTAGGTCTGTCTACCTCAACCTTCATCAAAGCCTTCTTGTCAATACCAATAGCACGAATGTCTTGATGAAGAACAGCACTGGGGTGACGAGCAAACATACGATTGAGTTTCCATTGAGGAGTATCTACAGGAATCCAACAATGCGGCTTTACATACTTCTCGTCATGAGGCCCGATGTGCTCTTCTTGCAGTGTCCCGTTCTTATCACGAGTGCGAAGATACAACCATGGAGCAGTGAAGTTGTCTGACTCCGTTGGATAATACCAATCTACAATCACACCATCACGCCCTTTGGTCTACAATAACAAGTAAGTCATCCTCTTTCTCAATGGCGAGGATAGTTGCCTCGCCCATGTGTATGGTTGCTTCACCAGCACCAAGCAGGGCGATGTTATCCATCAACCATGAACCGAAGGTAGAGGCTACGCTACCACCAGCAGGGCCAGTGGTGTCACGCAACTCAAGTGTAGTGAACAGTTTAGTCTCATGTCGCTTACCAGCCGAGATAAGAAACTCACCTTCACTGGCATGAGCAGTGACTTTGAAGATAGGACTACTGTTGAGAATACCTCTCATCTTAGATACAGTAGAGAGTTCGTCAAGTGTTATCTTACCTGATACACTCAGGTCACAGTCGTGAAACTTAGTCCACTTAGATGCTACAGCAGCGTCAATCAACTTCTCAAACAATACCGCTTTTGAGTGACTGACGATAGTAGAGGTCGTAGGGATGCTGACCTTTGAAGAGCCACATGTGATGTTCAAAGTCTTGGCTGAACCAAGTTGAACTATCCTCACAGTGTCCTCTTTACCAGCCTTCAAGAACTGACGAACCTTAACGAGTTCACTGATGTCAAGTGTCCCTGCATCAACAACCTCGCCTTGCACCTGTTGCTTCTTCTTGAGGTAGTGTGAAATGAATGCTACAGTTGTTTGCATCCATCCTACACCATCCTCTACTGTGAACTTGATGTGCAAGTCCTCAGCGTTCTTACCGAAGTCGCTTAGATAGCCAAGTAGTTGTTTTCTGTTAATGTTTACTTTAGTCATATTATCACCTCAAGGTGGGGGAAACGGAACGAGGTGAAAGATACAAACCCCGTTAAGAGCAGTGCAAGCACCGAGCGAAAGTCTTCCGTTTTTTATCCCCCTAAACCCCCATGTTGAATCAAAGTGTTCCGTCGTAGAGTTCAGGTAGACCATACCACTGTGGTTCTTTACCTGCCTCAGTAACGAGAGTAGTCCTCTTCTGTCCTTGTAGTCGTGCATTGGTTTTGCTCTTGTCAAACCGAACAGTGTATTCGGACTTGACTACATCACCAGTCTCGTCATCAAGTGTGTCTTGACGCTCACAGATAAGGATTTGATAGACGAAGTTGTTACTCGCCTTCTCCCAGTCAGGCCGCCATGTAGAAGCGGTGTCCTCATTGTTGCCCCAAGAATAGTTCGTAAGTCGTAGGTGAGTCTCCCAAAAGACACGAACACCTGCCTTGACAAGTCCACGACACAACCCAGTGAGTTGGTGAAAACGAGTCTTACGGATAGCCCAGTCCCATTGGTGACCGACCTTCTTGTTCCAATCAGCAGCCTCAATACCATCCTTAGCGATGTTCAAGTCTACAATACGCATACAGTTTACACACACGCTGTCCCACAAATCAACACCAGTCACATGAAATCCCCATAGGCGAGGCCCATTGTAGTCAGGGCTACGCTGTTTCTTAGCGATGTCATTAGCGAACTGTGTGATACCCATAACACGAAGGTGAGTATCAGGATAGTTGTAAGCAGTGCCATCATTCTTCATCATGACCCACGGTTCAAAAATCTTAATGTTGTCGTTGTCGCTGTGAAATGCTGACTTGTTAGCAGCGCCGCCACCTTCAAAGTCCATAATCCACAACTGCATTTCTTTCTCCTGTTCAGTTCGTTCAGGCATAGCCAACCACTTGGTAAACGCATCAGTAACGATTGCTGTCTTACCAGTGTTGTCATGCCCTGCAATACCCATGAACAAGTGTGTCTGTGGAGCATTGTCCATCAGTTCAAGTTCTTTTCGTAGAGCAGCGAAGGGGTCAGCGTCGTTACGCTGAACCGCTGGAGTTTCCTCCAGTGTCTTCTCTGCCTTTGCTTCTGCTTGTGCTTCTTTTGTTTTTCCGAATCCCGCCATTGTAAATCACCTCAGTTAAATTGTCCCTCACCAGTGTCGCCGCCAGTTTGTCGTCGTCGGATTCTTCGTGAGTCTGCAAAGACACCCATCACCTTGATGCTGGGTATGTCTACTCCATCCTTACGCTTCACCGCAACACGACCACAGACTAATACTGTGGAGCGCTCTGCAAAGGGAATAAGTTCGTCGTCAGTTCGTGCTGAGAACGGTGTGGTCAAGTCATGGCAAGCACTACCAATCCAGCCCATAACATCGGCTGAGTCTTTGCTACCATGCTGGCTTTGAAGAGCAGTAGATGTTAGAGTGATTGAGTAGCCTCGCCCATCCTCGTCATACTGATTGTCACGAGACTCAGTAGACATACGATTGACTGTTCCTTTGGTAAGGACAATCGGGCCACTGCGCCCTTGTTCACCATTGATTGTGAAGGTTCGGCTACCAGCCTCAAACGCTTCAACCAAGTCTTCAAGCGGAGCAAAGTGTCCATGAAGGTCAGCATCAGTCCAAAACTTGAACGGCTTAAGCAAACCCTTCATGCCGTCATTGACGAAGGAATCAGTATACTCAATCATCTTAGCCATACCCATGCTTGTAGACAAGACATCTTTCCAGTCAGCCTTGGCATTCTCGTTTGGAGGGCGAGCCATGATACGACATGGTTCACCGATGAGAACTTCAGCGTCAGCATCTTCTCCTTGCATGTCAAGTCGCCATAGTTGAATAGCGCCGTCATTAGTGAACTCATCTTCAGGAGCACCCAAGAAGTGGTAGTTGCGACCATTCATGGTCATACCCTTTGGTCGCCCACTCTTGGCAAGCAAACAAATGCGCTCACCGTCAGCGACGAATGAATGTTCAGGAATCTCTTGCGACGATGTTTCAGTCACAGTAGTTCCGTTGTTTGTAGAAAGTGACCACAGGCCATCCTTCTTGATGAAGTGTCCAATCATACCACTGCTGATAGCAGCATTAGGGTCAAGTGTGAAGTCACGCTTTGCACGATTGACAAGGTTGCTGCGACGGTCACGACGCCTCTCATCAACACCAACAAAGCATCCAACGAATGGGACAGACCCAGCCATCACCATGCCACCGCTACCACGGTTTCTTGTTTCAATGAACATCTGTTCAGCCCAGTCAATGAGTAGGTCTTCATCCTCATCAGCAGGGTTGTCACACTGATGCTCCTTGGCAATTTGCTCAAGGAACTCTGCGACTACTTGTTGGAGGTCTTGCTTAGTGCGTGAGGCATATTGCCCCAGCCGTTCTAAGACTCCTTCGGGTAGCCCCGTAGTGCTCTGTTCGTCGTTCACTGGCTCATCATTCATGTCTTCATATTCTTCTGTCATACAGTTACCTCCTTTCGTAGTCGTGCTATCAAGCAATCAACAAAGGAATAAGAACCGATAGGCCACTCATACATGTGGGGTATCATATCACCCAGCACACTCATGACTGTCCATGTGTTGTCTTCATCCATCTCAAAGAACTCGGTTAGGTTCTCATGGAATGTTCGCATGACGAAGGTAAGTGATAGCCCTCGGTCAAGCATAGAATAGAATTGCTTTCGCATGTCACCGTAGTCACCGCTGATAGCAGCAAGTGCGGCCTGTGATGGATTGCCCCCATCGGATAATTTCTTCTGTAGGGCGATGAGGTTATCACCACTCTCCACCATAGCGATAGCACTACGCATGTCACCACCAGTGAACTTCATGAGTTGCATGAAGGTGTCTACAGCGAGTTGCACACCTGCACTCTTTTGTGGTCTAAAGAGTTCCATAAGTCTGTCAGTGCCATCTTCGGGACTGATAGGTTTGAACTCATACACAAGACACCTGCTTTGGATAGCAGGTTTGATTTTGCTAATCTCGTTGCATGTGAAGATGTAGATAACATTGTCAGCATACTCCTCCATGATACCCCTTAGAGCATCTTGAGCAGCAGGGGTGAGGCCGTCAGCCTCGTCTACGATGATACCTCTCTTGTCAGTGCCTACAGCCTTGACAGCGCTCATCTGTTTGAGTTGATTGCGAATGTAGTCAAGCCCTCTGTCATCAGAGGCATTGACGATAATGTAGTTCATGGGGTCAAAGTAGTCTCCCATCTTCTCACGGAGCATAACCTTAGCAGCAGTAGACTTGCCAGTGCCTTGCATACCGTGGAGGAGAACAGCACGAGGCCACTTACCACCATCACGCCAGCCCAGCGCATCTGAAACGAATGCAGTTTGACCTGCTATCCCCTCCAATGTCAGTGGCTCAGTGCTGTTCTCCATGATACTACCTCTACTACTGCTTTATATATCAACTTCAAATTGAGTCCTCTTCAAGAGACACTTGTTCGTGCTCAGCGTCGTATGCCTCAGCCCATGAGAGAAACATCTCATAGTCGTTAGGCGGAGGGTTGTCATACACGAATGTCCACATGTGGTAGCCTACGCTATCAGCGAAGGCATTGAGTATAGGGTATTCTTTATTGATAGTCTGTAGGAGTAAACGGAGTTTCAACTGTGCTCTGTTAGATGTGAACCCCTGCATGTCAAACTCGTGAGCAAGAAAATCACCTATGTCTAAGACCTGTTGAATGTAGGGGATAACATGTAGCGAAGGCTCTGTCCTCCATGTGACTGAGCGCCTCACTCTGTAGCCCACCTTTGCTTGTGAGTCTTTACTTACATAGGTGTTGAACTTGAGTTGGCCGAGCATGTAACCGATTCCTATACCGAATCCTGTCTTGTCATCTGTGAGCATCATGCCGTCACCTCCACGCATTCGCATTTATCAACACCGCATGGGCGTTTGGCATGTGTCTTACAACGCCACATATCCACCATACAACATGACTCTTCACCCATAGTATAACGCACATCATCATAGCAATCATTCACCTTAGCAATCTCTTGCCAGTCTTCGGGGTCAATGACATTATACACCTTGATGTTGTAATTCAGTATTGTAGATAATGATTTGATGAAAGATACAATCTTCTTAGGCGTTAAATCCTTTCTCGTTTGATAGAACCAAAGGTTGAGTTGGTCGGTATTACCCGCCATTGATAAACGCCATGTGTGATGAAACATCAAATTAGTTTTATCTAAAGTAATCCAATCAGTCGGCTCTCCGTCTGTATTATTGGCAACAAAAACAAATTGGTTTTCAGTTGCTCTATACTTGAATCTATATTTACGGGCTAATTTTCTTAATGATTTTATCATACTTGCATCCCCCTCTCTACAAGTTCTGTGAATTGTGTTACATCAGTGATACCTAAGTCATCTCTTCTACCTACAACTGTGAAGTTGAGCAGTTGTCCTTTCTCGCTGACTCGCACTGCTGCTACTTCTATGACAATACATTCACGGTCTAAGTCTTCATTGTATCTCCAGTTAGGTATGTGTTCTGTTTCACCGACTGTGATGTATTCGGATATTCCATCAAGTGCCTGTAGATATGTAGGCCCACGACCCATCACATCCATATTGGCTCTAAGGAATACTTTGGTTCGGTCAGCGTGCATGACATACCCACCGATAGCGTCGGGTTTGAACGAACCATCTATCGGGATGAGTCGGACAGACCTAACATCATCATTCTGTAGAGCATTCACAATGTCATCCCAATCCTTGTTGGTAGTCATCAGTGTTTTAGTTGCGCTCATCATTCGTTGATTGTAGTAACCATCAGGGAAAAAGGCTTTCTTCGGGTCTACTGAATCAAGCACCACTGTGTATGAAGACTGATGGTTGGGTTTGTGACTTTCCTTCTTTGATACTGTCACTATCTCTCGGTATACACCATCTTGCTTTAGCAAACCTGACTTTACACCTGATTTGCTTATCAGCAACCCGTTTCTGTTACGAACCTTACCTTGATACACATGTTTGATTTCACCTTCGGGAACAATGACTGCGTAGTGATTCTCCGATGGAGGGACAAGTGATGTGTATGCTTTCCAACGCATAGGTGCAGGTGACATTCCATACTCCCACCATCTTTCCATCCCATGCACGCTTTCGGGATTGTTGTATACCTTAGCAATCATGGCTATGGTCATGCTTGACTGTAGAATGTGAATTGGTAGTGAATGTAAACGAGCAAGTGTCCCAAAGAATGTTCTCTTTGAAATCACTGGTTTTCCATGCATAGCCCAACGCCATAGTAACCTCGCCTCTATCTCATTGAACTGCTCGGCTACCTTAGAGAAAGACTCCTCCACTTTGAGTAAGGCACGAACATAACCACAGGTGTAATTTCGTGTCCCGTTGTTAGCACTCTCAGAAGCGAGTGTCATCCATGGTTCATCATCACATAGCGAATCCTTGACTACATCATAATACGATGCTGCTTCATTAGCGAGCATTCGGATTGGGTCAGTATGCTTCATTGTTGGGTAGAAGAATTGGTAGAGCATGATAGCATCATCAGCACTTTCCAACCTACCCAGTTGCTCAAGTCTATTCCCACCCAGTCGTAACTGTTCGTGAATGGAGGCAATAAATCTAAACGAACTCATAGCCACACCTCCAGCAAATCACCGAATTGTTTTTTCCATGTGTTGGGTCTTGGCTGACACCCTACACCAAATATCTTGAGTGTGAGTTCTCTTACTTTGATAGCACTGGTTTTGATACCAACACGCTTAGCGCATAGATACAAACAGTCCACCATTAGGCCATGAGGACTACGCTGATTCACCCACCTATCGTCACCTGCTATCTTAATCGCCAGTGCCTTAGAAGCAGCATACTGCCCTCCCTTCAACCCCAACGCTAACGCCAATTCCATACCTCTATCCACACCAGCATGTGCTGCTACAGACCGAGCCAATATCTCTGCTTTCTCACTCATCTCCTAACACCTTCTTTCTCGTTATCTTCATGTCTCCAAGCACCCAACGGAGTCCATAGATGACTCCTTGTAGTCCTTTGAAATCTCTCATGTGCTGAACCTTTTGTTCCTTAGTCAAGCCTCTACCTCTAAGAGCCATCAAGTGGCTGTTCTGTTTTCGCTCAGCATCCCAAAGCATCTTCTCTATGTCATCCCAACTACGGTTGTAGGAGAAGTTCTCGCTGTCTTGGTGGTCGTTCATTCTTCTTCATCCTCCAAATCATCACCATACACATTACATTCGTATTTCTCTCTACAAAACCACTCGTGGTCAGCACCTTGATAGCCCAAGTGTTCAAGTGCTATATTCAAAGCACCATCGTATTTATCTCTCTCTTGTTCAACCGCTTCAAGTTCTTCACTCAACTGTTTGACTTTTTCTTTCAACTTCGCTATCTCTTCACTCATTATCATGCACCTCTTTTTCTATAATGCTGAATCCTTCTTTGCTCGCTTCACCATACAAGACATCAATACCGCATCTGTATTTGCTATGAAGCATACTCGCTATTTGCATAACAGTGTCAAGCCAGTCATTAGGCATGTCAATAGGCACACCTGAGTCGCTCGTTAGTTGAACAACTAATGTTGGGTATTTCACAATACCACCTCTTGCTTGTTCTCCTTGATAGCGGAGACATCCATCATGGCTGTGTCTACTGGGGTGACCTTGATGTTGATGAGAGTATCACCAGCACGAGTTGATAGTGTCATGTCCATCAGTTTACTGATAGCCTTATTCAACGCTGGAGAATGTTTCTCGTCTTCAATGCTCCACTCCGAATCGTCAGTAAGCATCTGAGCAATATCCTCAATCGCTTTATTGACAACCACACTGTAGTAAGCGGGGTCTGTATCTTCGGGAACGAAGTTGCGAATAGCCATGCTGAGTAAACGAGCGAAGGCTTTCTTCTGAGGGAACTTAGAAGGCATACGCTGTTGAACCTGAGCACATTTTCGGTAGCCTCTACCATGAGTCTTACCTTTGGTGTTTTCCGCATCTACTTCAAGCAGCACTGCTGCCCCAGTATTCATGTCCATAACATACACATGAGGGTCGGCATAGTATTCCTCAGTATCAGTGTGTCTACCCTTCTCTTGCTTGTTTAGCATAGAGGCCAGTTTACCCAGTGCCTTTCCTACTCCATCAGTCCATTCCATAGTATCACCATTTACTGCTGCTTTATATATCAACAATCAATCCCTAATCTTCGTGCCTACTGTGCTCCTACTGGGTGCTACACTCCACCCGTTCTTGCTTGCTAAGCGTCGTAAGTCCCTCACCCTCGCACTAAGAATGTCAAGTTCATCTTGGACTTTCTTCTCACTGGAGATAGCACGAGTGTTTACTGTGGCGAGTAGAGTTTTCATTCTCGCTTCATGCGTGCTTTGTGACTCCTCAATAGATGCCTTCAAGTCTATGAACTCCTGACTGTGCTCCAATGCTGCTTTATCAGCGACCACTTTCATGGTAGCGTTGAGTGCTTTGGTGAGGCGCTCTTCAATGACAGTAGCAACCGTAGCATCAAACTCCTTCAACTTCTTGTCCATGCGGTCAAGTTTGTTCAGTATCTGTCTCTTGCTGAGTTCGTTGTTAGCAACGGCTGCTTGAGCGTTTCTACTCTTAGTCCAGTGATTTTTGTAGATACAATCAGGGCATGTAGTTTGGGTAGACTTGTTAGAATGCTTAACGAATGTCTTGTCACATTTGTCGCATGGAATTGAATAAGCCATCAAGCATCCCTCCTGTAGTCTTTGACATATATACCAGCATCAGCATCAAAGTCAATGATACTTGGAGACGAGAGGATATTCTTTGTCGTTGTGAGTGGAACGACAGTTATACCAGTCTTGGTAGGTGGTGCTTCTGTATCAACACCGAACCTTTGGTTCTTCACTTCTTCACAGTCCTCACATAGAGGTAGACTCCTTGCGAACTTATCAGTCATACACCTATCGTGCCACGACCCTTCTCTTTTCTTTCCACATAGATAGTCAATTCCATCTATGCTGGTGTGTAATACTGTTGGTTTGTATTTCCTTTCATTCATTCCCATTCCTCCTCTTGACTTTCATCATCTGTCTTCGGTTGTAATACTGAACCATCACCGAATATGTCATCGTCGGGTAGTTTATCTTGCGACCTTATTTGAAGAAGATACACACGAGCAGCACCATAGCAAGAGCGCTTCAAAAAATTGCTGTTTCGTCTGTCTGTCTTCTGTCCGAAAGACCATGTGTAAGATAGAATCTCATTGTTATCATCTACACTGAATGCAACTAAACCTTTACCGTATTGGTTGGTATAGTCTTGCTTCTTGCACTTCTCCATGTCTGATAGTATACGCATCCTGTTTGTCGTATCACCGAATGTGTTTAGTTTAGTGATGACACTTTCAACAGTGGTGAAACCTTTCACAACATCTTGAGCGCTCACGCCATCACCTCCAGTTCAGGTTCAATCCACCATGTAGGAGTAGGTGACCTATCCCATCGTGGTGGCCCGTTAGCGAATCGTTTAGTGTGGTAGTAAAGACGGTATGCTTCTACTGCTGTATACTTGTCTTCATCATACCATTCATCGTGGTCAGGATTGGTTTTGTCAAAGGCTCTACCAAACGGAGTGAGTTCACCTTCGGGGATAACCTCACTCATCTCAGCCAAGTGGCGAATGCCTTTCTCACAGAAGTGGGTCTTATCAAACCTACGAGTGTATTCTTCACACAACTCTACGGCATGACGAGAAGCCCATACATAGTTGGCTCTTGAATCACCACACCAGCGGGTGCAGGGGTGGTGGTGGTAACCGCCTTTGAGTGGCGTTCCTTTTTTTGTAAGCGGTAGTTGGTCGGGTGTAGCACCATGACGAATCACTGCACTCCCAAGTTGTTGTAATAATTCTACTACCATCTTAGGCGAATGCTTGTCGCAATACATTCGTGCTGCTATGACTGGATTGAAATGTAAGATAAATATGTTCATTGTTTATCCCTCCCAATCAAAAACATCCTCGCTTCAATAGACTTCGTAACACATGGGTCACACACTTTGTATTTACCACAACGCAGTCCTCTGCTCTCAGCATTCTCTTCTCTACACATTTCACATTTCATGCTTTCACCTTCTCTTGATATTCGGTATGGGTCTTAGGTAACTTATGTGTTCGTCTACTACACATGTTATCCAGTAGTTCACAAACATTGGCTACCCCAGTAGTCCAACGCTTATCTGTTACCTTGTCTACAGACATGGCTTGCTTCAACGATGCGAGGTCAATGTTGTCACGAAGCCAAGTGATGACTTCGTATTCAACATGGCTGACTGATGCTGCTCTTTCCATGATAATGGATATATTGCTGCTTTATATATCAACATCAAGAGTCGTCTTTTCTTTCCTCTTTCTCCGCATCAGCCTTCGCTTGTTCAAGTGCTTCTACCAGTCGTGGTAGCATCTCAGTGGCCTGTTCTATAGATAAGCGAACACCATGTCTTGTGTGCTGTTTGCCATCACGAAGTATGCGTAGGTCAATCCATTTCTTTCCATAGAAGTCTACTGATGCAAGGCGAACATCACCTCTACCATCTTTCCATTTAGCCTCAAGGCTACTTGATGTCCACACTACTTCTTCTGTCATGTCTATTCCTCTTCGTCTATCGGTTCGTTACCCAAGTGTTGCCAGTGGCGATGAAGGTCATGAGCCGACCATCTTTGATTCTCAACACGAACAGAGTAGAACTCACCAGTCTCAAGATTCTCCCGCCACCTCTTGTCAAGGTAGCGTAGTTCAAAGACTCCAACTATTGGCTCGGCAACTATCTCTGCTGCGTGAAATGTGTGAATGTTTTCCCAGTAACTACCAATCACTCTTCTTCACCTAATGATTTGATGAGAAGTTCTTCTACAGGCACTCGCTTACAGTATGTTCCCCACATCCAAGGAGGAACTTTCATACCACTATCAGGACACTCAGAGCCTACAAGGACACCAAGTTCACCATTCTCAGCAGTATCATACATTTGCTGACGAGTCATGGCTACCATGAAAGTATCTTCATCGGCCTTGTATCTCATGAATAAAGAATCACCAGCGAGTAAATTAAAATCATCAGGGTTCATGATAACAGGAGTTTCTGTATCGGATGAAGGCACACTGATACCCCAGTCCTCAACCGTATGGGTTTCACCATCGTCAAGTAGAACTTCTCTCTCACCAAGATACACAGGCTCAGCCAGTTCAAGTGGTAGTGAAGCCAAAGGCACACCAGCCTCGTTAGTCCAAGATGCTGCAACTGCTTGTCGCTCTTGCATCTCTTGCATGAACGCCTCCTCTGCTGATAAAGCAGCAGGGGTGACCATGGGTTTGTCATCAATCATGTTAATGTTCACTGATGCAAACAACCCAGTGATACGCTCATGATGATGAGTTGAATCGGGGTGGTCTACTCTATGCTCAAGTTCAAGCGTTTGTTCGTCTATCTTACGGTATCGGCATCCAGTTCCTTCAGGTCGCCACACGGCCTTCTCAGCCATTTGATTAAAATGTTCAAGCGCCCATACTTTCAATTCAGGTTCGTATTCTTCAGTCATAATTTCACATCCATATATCCAAGTTTATCTTTTGGTTTTGATAAAGCAACAGTTTGTCACAGCATCGCACCACCAAGTAGTGATGTTTCTCCATGATGATAACCATGCCTTGCTCAAGTTTTGAGTTGCATGAAGGGCATACTTTGTAGATTCCCTCCGCTGATAGTATGACACCAAGCACCCACTCCTCACCCCTCCCATCAGGGAGTTGTAATTGAACATGTCGGAGGTCACAGGTGTGACCATCGGGTAGTTCCCACATACCATCAGCAGTGATGGAGGAGGCGCTGAGAGTAGCGTGCTTATACTTGTCCTCGTCTTCGTCTACCATCAGTCTCCGCCCTCGGTCTTTGGAGGGGCTTGTTTGACGGTGTAGGATGGTGACTTTTCAAAGTTAGACTTGTGTTCAGCGAGAACAGCGGGTGCTCCGTTTCGCCACATAGCGACGACTTCTTGAGGAGTCAAGTAATCTTCGGGGTCAATACGACCATGCATAGTCATGGAGAGTTCAACAGAGCGAATGCTCCACTCACCGTTCTCTACTTTCTCAAGACCATCGTGAGTTCGGTTGGCGTAGTGTCCACCGTTGTCAAGGTGGGCTTGACTGACCGCAGCCATGAAGTCAATACACTGCTGCTTGGTAGAGAAGCGGAGTGTGTTCAAGACACCGCTTGCACTCCAGTCGGATGGTTCTTTACGACCACACAAGTAATCCTTGATGGTTTCAACTGGTCGCCATACGAAGTCAGCAATCTCGTGACCGAATGACCTACGAGAGCGAACCTTGCAGTATTTCCAGCCGTTCTCAATGTCACCCTCCTTACGGTTCTTACTGCTGGTGTTCTTGACATAGGCACTCATCTCAGCGAGCCAGCCCCAGTCAGACCAAGCGTGTAGAGAGTTCTTACCACGACCCTCCTTGGACACAATGTTGTCTTCACGCTTCATCATACGAGCCAAAGACTCACGAATAGACTTGATGACATCTGATTCGGGGATGCCCTGAGACATACCACGACGCATCTCATCCCATGCTACCACTTGAGCAGGTTTGTAGTTGGATATATTCCACTGTTGGTGGTTACCACCACTGTGAGTTGGTGCTCTACGCCAAGCGATTTTGAAGTCAGTGTCTCCCTCGTCGGCATTCTGTCTAATCATAGACCATATCCGAGAGGTAGGTCTGTCGTGGTGTCGGCAGGTCTTGGTAGGGTCATCAGCCCACTTACATTTACCGTGAGTGTGCTTTGTAGCCTTGAGAATACTTAATGTATGATTACCACCAAGTTGCGCTTTCACACCGAATACCTTCTGTAGAAGTGCTACAAGGTCAGCGAAGAACGAATCTTGCATGAGTGTTAGGTATGTGATGGTGGTTTGTTTGCTCAAACGAATAGGGCAATACTTAGCAACCAGCGCCTTGTGTTCTTCATCACTGATAATGATTTGACCCTCATGCACATTCCCAGCCTCAAGTTGAGCATCAAGCCATGCCCTGAGTGTAGACGAACCGTAGCCAGTCTTGAAGATAATTTGAGAATCACTGTTGATTGTTGGATAACCAATAGCATGAGTGTAGGCTGTAACTTCGTCATGACCACATGACGGTGTAGATGGAGTAGGAACTTCACCCCAACCAACTTTACCAGTCATCATGACAGCAGCAGCACGAGTGTAGGTATTTACCATATCAGCCCACTTGAGTGGGTTGTTCGGCCCAGCCTTCATGAGAGTGTAGGCAACTGCTGCATCCATAGGCCAGCACTTACCAATAGCCCTCTTTGTTCTACCAACTGCGTGGTCTACGATAATCGCTTCTTCGCTGAAATCAACTGCGTTCTCAACGATACCTGCTTTCTCAAATATATCCCATGTTTGCCAGCCTTTCCATTCTCCACTCATATAATCATCTCCTGTATTGTATTCAATTGTTGTATCGGTTGCTCTTTCTTCGCCTGTGTCTGTTGCTTAATGACCTTGCATCCTTTTTGGAGGACTTCAGTGACCTCCATGATAGGGCTGAAGTCACCTTTAGCCGTGTAATTGCTATTATCCAAGATGTAGAAGTCGCTAAATCTATCCACGAACTTTTGTTTGACATTCAACTTGACAATATCCCAGTTTTTACGCTTACTGTCTATCGCATCCATCTCTGCTTGCATCTCCTCAAAGCCTGTGCAGTCTGCTGGGTCACGCCATTGTATGAAGAGCGACTCAGTGCCGTTAAGCCTGAATGACCTCTTTCCTATAGCATCACTTCGCTTAGCGTAGAGCATGAATATCACACCAGTTGGGTTGTGCTTGTAGCCAAGAAAGTCAGTTGTGCCTCTACTGCTGTAGAATTGGTAGTAGCAACTGCTGCCACGCCAACTACGCTTACTGTTGTAGGCACAGAACTCCTTGAGTATCTCTGAATCTGTCTTCTCTTTAGGCATTGTAGTGTTACTACGGCCAATTATCTTCACATCGTTATCTGTCATCTGTTTCTCTCCTTCTTGCTTCTTACTATATTGCTGCTTTATATATCAACTATTCTCAGTTCATCGGTTCTCATTGTAGTCTCGCATGAGGTCATCCATGTCATGCATAGATTCCATGCACTCCTTGCACCAGTCGTCTCCGTTTGGTGCATCGTAAGTCTGTTCGCAGTGCTCCCCGCATCCGTCGCATTTCGGACACTCTTGGCAAGCACCTTCGTTCTCGTTATCATACGGCATTTCGCAACACCCGCATTCTTTGAACCCGTATGTATCATACACATACTGTAGTTTCTCTTTGAGTAGTTTCAGTTCCTTGCTTTCGCTCATGGTATCACCTTCGTATAGAGACTATCATGTTTTCAAGCGAGAGTCACATCGTCTCCCGCTTGTGTGTCTAAGACAACTTCAAGGAATGTCGGTGGCGTTGAATCTATACCCATGTCTTTGAAGACATGCTTCACCATATCATCAAAGGTGCTCATGTCATTGAGGTTGAGTGCTACAAGTGGTGGTCTAAGTTCAGTCAAATCCCACTCCAGTTCTTCAGCAAGACGATTAGCCAAAGCGATATACTCAGGGGTTGTCTTGTCTTCAACCAGTGCTGGCTTAAGTCCTTTGACTTTGATGTAGGGTTTAGCAGGGTCGCTTGACATAGCCATGTCTATACAGTTCAATGCTTCTACAGTCGTTGAGTAAGTAGTTGCTAACTCCTTGTATGCGAGTTCCCATGCTACCATATCAATGATTGGGGTTTGCTCCGACATCTGATGATGATACTGCGACCATGTAAGGTGAGTGCTCACTGTATCTTGCGCTCGCACTGAGGCATCTGATAAAGCGTTCCTACGAGTTGATAGATAGTCTTGAACTTCAGTGGGAATAAGAATGGTAAAAGGTGGAGGTGCGGGTTCTACATTACTGACTGTATTCATGTTGGAAAGGAGCAGTGTCAAGTGCTCAGTCATGTTGTCATAGATAGTCAAGTTCATTCCTCCTCGGTTGAGAATAGTTCTCCGCCCTCAAGCACAAGTCCTGACTTGCTCTCCTTGACGAATGATATGAGAGTAGACACTGCGGTTGAGTCATCCTTGACATCAAGCATAGCACCCTTGGGGTGGTTGAGTTCTTCACCTTCAATGAGAATCTGCACTGAGCCTTCATGTTCTACATAAGACAACACAGACATAGGGGCATAAAGAACAGAGCCACTTGCTGGACTTGGTAGTGTTGGTTCTTGTTCACTCAACCACTCAGTCAATGCTGGTGGTGCTCGTAGTTCCAATGCAATACCATACTTACGATTCACGGTAGGTTCACCCACACCCTGAATGTGTATTCGGTTAGTATCAAACTGTGTTCTCACTTGTAGTCTTGGTTGCCCTTCTTCTGTCATCTGTTTCATCTCCTGTTGTTTGTTTCTTTATTGCTGCTTTATATATCAACCATTCATTCTCATGCCCAGTCGTCTAAGTTCATACCATACTTGCCCTTGCCCTTGTTGTTCTTAGGCTTGGCTGGATAGTGCTCGGCCTTGTCCTTGGGTTGCTTGCCCTTGCCCTTACCTTTCTTCTTGGCTGCCTTCTTCTTCTTGGCTGCTTCTCTCTTGAGTCTCGTGTTCCGTGTAGCCTCATGGGATGTCCATGAGTCTGTGTCAATGAACTCAGGTAGGTAGAACTTTCTGTTGCCTTTACACTGAACGAATCCATCACGAGTCTTGACCATCGCTTCTTCAGCAGCACAGACAATACAATGACCATCCTTGTGCATACCGAAGTGTGATACAGTGTTGTCACACTTAGGACAAATACCTGACATATCATACAGACCATCAGTAGCATTGGTCATCTCAGGTGCTCCGCACTCATCACAACACTCAAGGTTAGCATCGTCAATGTGTGACCACTGTGAATGGTTGCATACCTCACAAGCATAGAGTCTCCATGTGCTGGGGAATCCATCGCTGTCATCTTCATCCTCTACTTCATCCATCCAGTAGTCGGCCTTCGGCTTGTCCTTAGCCTTGGCTTTCTTCTTACCATTCATGGGGTAGTCGGAGTTGTCTGTGAATGTGAAGTTGCTCTTGGGCTTGGCGATGCTCTTGAACAATGATTCACCTTCGGGAATCTGTAAGACCTCAGCGATGTAAGTCTGTTGAGACTTACCTTCTACTGCATGGTGACAGTAGATGCTACGAACATACTCGGTCAGAGCAGCAGCGTCGGGTTGCTTGAGACACTCAGCATCACCCATGAGGTAACCAAGAATACACAACTGCACACCAGTCCTACCATGACCACCAACACATTGAGTAGAGACAGTCTTGATACCCAGCCGCTTGATGTCAGCAACAAGCGCCAACCAAAAGTCACGGTGAACATCTTGAGGGATAGAGAAGTCAGGCCAGTCAATGCTGATAATCTGTGGTGAGCCACCACCAATGTTACCACGACATGAGAAACCATCAGGCACTACAGTAGCACGAGAGTTGTCCATGACTTGCGCTGGGCCAATGGCGAGGTCGGGCATAGGAGACATACGATGCCACCCACCGTTGCGACTGTGACCACCAGCGTGTATCACTACACCATCAATCGTAAACACAACTGGGTTACCAGTGTGACAGTTCGCCTTGCTTGCATATCCATTCATCCAATCACTCATTCTTTTCACCTTCTTTCGCCTCCTGTTTAGTCATGTCAGCAAGGAACTGTTCAAGTCCATCGCCTTGCTTAGAGAGATACTTGTTGAGTATCAAGACCATCTCAGGAGTGTCGGGGTCAGCAGGGTCAAGCGCCTCGTATAACACATTGAACTCCTTAGCAGTAGGAGTGAACTCCTTAGCCTTGATGAGTGCAATCTGTTCCTTGACACTTGCTCGTGTCTCAGTGACTGAGCCAACCAACCATACATCAACAGGTGGTGGAGCAATCATGAGTGAAGCACTGTGCTCATCAAAGAGAGACTTGAGTTCAACCAACTGTGAGGCTGGAACAGAGTGAGGATTGTTAGCAGCCCAAGTCAAGTGAGTAGCACACAACTGACAAGAGGAGACACCACACATGATGAAGTCCTTGTTCTGTGGGGAGTTGTGTGAGCCTCGCTCACCGTGTCTCCAACCAACAGGTAGAATCTCCATGACTTCTCGTAGAGCATCGTGAACATTCTTGCTTGAAGCGATAGGAGTCTTGCGCCAGTAGGCTGGAGTCTTCTTCTCCACATAGTCAAGTATCTCTCCCCAGTTGTTCACAGGTGGTGAGGCTTGCTCCCATCCAGCACGAACATTAGCGAGGCCATCGTCAAGGAACTCACGAGCCATCTCATAAGTAGAAGCCATGTGCTCCATGTCTCTTCGTGGGTTGAACCCAGCAGTGCCAGCATCAAAGGCATACTTACTCAACCACTTGTTGAACAGTGAACCGTTGTTGTGAACAGCGTTCTCCGCCTTGTTCACGACTGTGATGAGTTCACCCAATGTTGCTTCATTAGCATCAGCAGTGAATGCTTGTAGAGCATCACATACCTCAGCACCACTGAGCATGGAGTCGCCCCACTTCGGGCCTCCGTATGATGATGACCACCCCTTGCGGTAGTGCTTGTTCAAGAAGCGAAGCATCTTCGCTGCGTCACCCCAGTCAAGTTCAAGATGTCCAATGGCTGCATAGTAATGACCACGAGTGGAGTCAAGATACTCAGTGTTGTTCAATTGTTTCCACACATCAGAACCAATACAGGCTGTCATAGTAGCGAAGAGTTCAGCGTTAGCGTTCTTCTTCAAGTTGCGAGCGTGTCGCATCTCACCAAGACCGAGTGCAAGCACAGCCTTTGGTAGCCATGCTGAGAATACTCCAGCGAGGAATGCTACATCTTGAGGCTTGCTCATAGGTAGACTGACCCACTGGTGAAAGAAAGTGGAGAACCATCCTTGTTGCTTGCGCCAATACTTGTTCCCCATATCAAGACCACGCTTGAAGTCATCAAGGTAAGCATGAGGAGCATAAGGCTTAGGCTCAAAGTTGTTATCGTTATCAAGGACAACCCAACCAGCAGCGGCCTCAACCCAGCGGTCACCTACAGTGACAGAGGGAGTGATGGCATAAGGAACACCAACACCACGGCAGTGAGCATAGATGTGAGAGAGGCGAGAGCCGCTTGGTTCTACAACCATATAACCATCAGGACACTTCTCTTTGGTGATGTTCTCTTCAAGCCAAGCAACTTCTTCAAGACCACTCATAGTGATGGAGTCTTGAATGACTACCTCGCCTTGAGGAATCATACCGATAGTATCTACACCTTGGGGTGGGGGCATGACTGGAGTGTGAGAAGGAGCACCACGAATCTGTGTGAGACTGTGGTTCATCTTAGGTAAGTCCATCATACCTCGGTCACGCTTCTCACTCTCAGTAGTGAATACGAACTCAAGTTCGTGGCGAGTAGGAGAGTAGGAGAGTGTATTCATAATCATGTTGTCCTTAGTGTATTCCTCAATTCGTAGAGGGAATGCAAGGTTGAACCCATGACCAGCAGTGACCCCATCGTGTCCTACTCCCATGATGTTGTAGCCTTGAAACATAATTGGCTTGTCAAGCCCAGTCTCTTCATCAGTCATCATGACAATCTTACCAGTGTCATCTACTTCAGGGTGAGACAGAGCCATGACTGAGGAGGAGGATGCATCAATGAAAGGCATGAGGAGCATACAACCATCAGGGTCTTCTTTCTTCATGACACCTGAGAGGTATGTGAAGTTCTTGAGCAAAGCAATCTCGTCATTACAACGAATGGATTCAATGACACCATGCCGAGGAGACTCAGGACAAGCCCTCAAGAAACAAGGGTAGCCGATGTGCTCTGCTGCTGATGTCAAGTGGAGTGGTGTGTCTGTAAGGTGAACTGCTACCATGCTAAGTGGTGACCAGTCCTTGGGGATGGCATACTGCTGATGGGCTGAGCGATGAGTGAACAAAGCCTTAGCCTTCTGTGACTTGATAGCCTTGATACGGTCTGTGCTGTTCAGTTGCTCCAGTGTTAGTGTCTTCAGTGTCATGTTCATTCCTCTCTTGGTTGGTTCATACTATATTGCTGCTTTATATATCAACATCATTCAGTGATTGCTTTTGGGTTGAGTTTAATCGGGTATGCATTCCCACTACTCACCATGTATCTCTTACGAGGGTTACCTGATGGTGTGAAGTATGTTATCACAATGTCAGGTAACATGTTAGTGCGACCCATGTTTTGACTACGGGCTTGTAAGTCTAAGTGATGTGTCATGTGCATCACGGCACGACCACTCGCTACTACATCAGCGAGTGCTTTCTCTTTGACTTCATACCACTGGTAGATGTATGCTCGTAGAGTTGCTAAAGAATCAAAGACCATCTTCTCAGTGTGCTGCTCACGCCAAGTGAAATCATCAAGACTACCATCGGGGTATGGTCGGTGCTCGGTGATACGGAACAACAATACTTCATCACTCTTCATTGGTAACCGCCTCCCCATTGGTGTGTGTGAATCCCATACCAGCAGTGACATACATAGTGTCACCAATAGATACAGTGTCACCCATAGATGTAGAGCGAAGCCCCAGTCTACCAGTCAAGTCTACCAAGCAAGTGACACGCTCGTGTCCATCATGCTCCATGTTCTTAGACCAACTATCTTGTAGGTTCTGTGTCCATCGGTAAGCGAACTCCAAGTTCTCAAGTAGCGTAGCCTCAGTATCATACTCAACTGATGCTGCTTCGTAGGGTTCTGATTCAAATGCTCTGTGTGTTACAATCATAGGTGTGCCTGTCTCTCCTTCAAAAGCACTCTCGGATTCAGTAGCCTTCGCTTCATCGTAGAGTCTTTCTTTCTCAGCCCATGCTGCCTTGTCTTCTTCAACACCTTGCATGTTAATCTCTATCTGTTCCCAGTCATCTTCTCTCATCTTCAAGCACCTCTCATAATTGCAGTGACAATCTCTACCGCCTTACTGATACTGTCACAGTCTATGAAGGTCGGCCCAAAGCGTGAGGGTATCTTAAACCAAGGCCCACTCTCAACCATCATGTCAGCAAACTGAAACTGTCTACCATTACATCGTAGTATAACTACACCAGTCATTCCATCATGTGCCTTAATCGTTATCGTTAGTTCTTGTTCCATCTTTCTTCACCTTGTTATTTAATGCTGCTTTATATATCAACTTGTCAATTACTATAGACCGAGAAGCGTTTTCGTTTGTCACTCCTCCTCGGAGTAGCCCTCGTATTCTACATGACAGTGTGAAGGTAAACGATAGCGTGGTCTTGTTGCATTAACATCCGAGTAAGCGATGAGTCTACCAGTCACTCGGTCTTGTCTAATCATGTCACCGCTTTTGACTTGAGGACACCTGTGTGATTTAATCACTTGATAGAGTATGTCTCTACTGTGTTGCCCTAAGCGTTCTGTCATTAGCCATTGGTTCTGTCCTATGCTTATCCTGTATTTCATTGTTCATCACCTTCTAATTGATTAGCGAATTGTTCACGGTGGATTTCTAATTTCAATTCAGTCGCAGCGGCATCAATACTCAGCCCCATGCTCTCCTCAAACCATTCAAGAACATAGTCAAGAAACTCTCCGTCGCTGATGTAGTCATCAGGGATTACTTGAGGTATCATAGCCAAGCCTTCGCCATCTCTGTGCTTAGGGTCGGTGTTCATCTTCAACCAGTTCCATACCCAAGTGCGCTGTGCTTCAAGTGCGTCAATGATTCTGTCGTAGCGTTCACACAAACAATGGTCGTCTGTGCAAGTTGCTTCGTCTCGTAGTTCTCGTAGTTCTTTTATCATCTCATCTATCTTCATTCTTCATCACCTGCTATTCTAAAGTTCACAGATATGTTATCGCCATCATCATAAGTTATCTCATACTTGTGGGTTGGACAATCTCTCAACCATTCTTCAAACTCTTCTCTACTCATATCTTCATCTCCTTCTTTTGTTTGCGCCAATGCACAATCTCTTCTTCTAACCAATCTAACTGTTCATCAGTTAGCATGGGTAAATTGCTTACTATAAATGCTACATCAATCATGCTGTCATCTCCTGTATCTGTTGTTCAAGTTCTACGATGCGAGCCTCAAGTTCTTTTACCTTGGCTCTCTCTCTTCGTAGAGCGAATACCATTCCTTGTGACCTACTCATCTAATCCCCTCAGTGCATCTAATAGTTCTCTTGTTGCTCGCATACCTTTCAAAGCGTTACCTGCTATGTCTGCTATGATACGAATAGTTGTAGCAGCCTATGGCATCTCCTCAAAGTCAAGGGCTATATCTCCACCCTCCAATACATCAAGGACTTCACTTAGTATCTGTTCGTAATAATCTACTTGCTTTTCTTCTGTCATAGTATCACTCTCCGTTGCTGCTTTTTATATCAACAATACTTTCCTCTACTGTATCATCAGTCTTCTGTGGCGCACGACCCCACTGCTTACCTCTTGGGTCAGGGTTGTATACCATATCCCAGTCACCATCCCACGGCTCATCGTTAAGATACCATACGAACTTGCGTTGTTGAATAGAGACATGAGGTAGAGCATTGAGTCTACACTTGGTAGTCATTGTTCTATACCCAGCGGAACTAATCTTGAGTCTACCATCAGCCTCATGACAAACGATAGTGTTACCAAAGAGTTTCATGTAAGCAGCACCATCACCACCTACTATCACTTTCGTGTTGCTTCGCCTGAAGTTCTTGTGAGCCATCAATGCTCGTGCTGCATCTTTGCTTATCTTGCTATACCCACTCATGCTATCACCTCTTCTTCTACGCTACAGTTGTTAAGGATGAAGTCAGCCGCTGCTTGTGCTTGACTGAACGCCTTGTCCAATGCACTGTCCTGATTCTTACATGCATCAAGCCAGTGCTTGAGGTAAGCCTGAGAGTTAGCGTGCTCCTCTTGAAGAACATAAGGATTGAACTCACCACCAAGGGAGAGAGTAACAATCAATGCACCAAGTTCAGCAACCAGTTCTTCATAGGCATACTCAGGTGAGCCAAACTTAGAGGCAAGGTTACGCTCTGCTCTCTTGGGGTGACCAGTGCTATGCACTGCTTCATGCATGGCTGTCATGACTTCACCAAGTTGAGTCTCAAAGTCAGCGTGTGCTGGTAGCCTAATGAGGTCACCACTTACTCTATAGAAAGCACGACTGCCCTGACGCTCAAGAGTAAGTGTGTCTTGTGAATCAACATACCCATAGAAGGACTCCATCATATCAGACTCAGGAGTAACAGACAAGTCTTCGTCTTTCACTTCGGGTGCTTCGTAGTCTTCGCACTGCTCAACACAGAACACTTCATACCAACGAGTGACAAAGCCTGAACGCATAGTCTCTTCACCAGTGTCCTTGTCCTCTACCTTGTAGTTGGATGTCTTAGCGAACTTGATGAGACAACCTTCGCCGTTCTTCAAGCCCTTGATGTTGTAGCCCTTCTCAATCAGTTGCTTACGAGTAGCAAAGCGGAGGTCAGTGTAGCCACGACTCAATCCCCAAAACCACAGTGCGACAATGTTACCACCACGGTATGTCTTCTTGCTCTTCAAGTTGCGAGGCATAGTAGCACCACCTTTCCATGGCTTACGCCAAGGAACATTGTTGTCCTTGATACCTGCTGCGAGGTTCTCATACCAAGTAGCCTTGCTTGCTTCTGTCTTGGCCTTGCCGTATGCCTTCTTCTTCTCCTTACTCCAACTCATCTTTCTCATCTCCTATCTTTAGTGCTGCTTTATATATCAATTCCAATCGGGGAACTCATCAACCCTATCTTCTTCAGTCACATCAGGTCTGTCGTAGAAATCCATAGGCACTACCTCCCAGCCTTGTTGCTTAATAGCCTCATCAATAAAGAAGTCTAAGTTGTCGTAGGATATACCAACAGAAGCATCATAGTATCTGTCCACATAGTTACCCACAATCATACACTGCTCCTTAGTTAAGTCGGGGGAGTAGTGCTCTCGTGCATACCAATAGAAGTCTACGATATGCCAGCCTTGAAATGTCTCCTCATCATGCGCTTTGAGTTTACTCAACTCACCTTGTAGTTCTCTCACTTGTGCTTCAAGTTCCTTAATCCTGTTATGTTCATCACTCATCTTTCTCATCTCCTATCTTTCATTCCTCTTCTTGCTTTCGCTTCTGTGGTGTGTTGCCCCTCATGCATTCAGCGCAGCGCCTGAACCCAGCGGGTGTAGGATTCTCACATCCTCGTTGGTGACATAGGTTCATTGTGAATCTCAAGCACCCACCCCCAAGTCTCGTAGCATGTCTACTGGAATATCACCTGAGTCTACCATGGACTTGAGTAGTGCTGATGCAATACCCTTACGCTCCACTGCATCTCCACCATCAAGCACAGACTGAATGACTGCTCGCTTCTCTTCTACTACAGAGTTGAACTTCTCATCAATCGTTCCCTTGACTGATAGGTAGACTGCGTGAACTGTCTCAGCATCTTGTCCAATACGGTTCACTCTGTCCTCGGCTTGCTCCTCCCATGCTGGTGACCACTCACGCTCAATGAATACCACAGTGTCAGCACGAGTCAAGGTCAAGCCCTCCTTCGCAGCAACAGTAGAACAAATCATAACATCAATGTCACCACGCTGGAATGCATCTACTCTCTCTTGCCTCTTCTCCGCTGCGACTGAGCCAGTGATGAGTCCAAGTGTGAAGTCATCCTTGAGTTCATCAACCAACCCATCCACTACATCCTTGTGATGTGCAAAGATAATGGTAGGCTTACCAGTGACTTCACGATACTCACGAACCCAGTTAGCAGTAGCAGTAATCTTGAGTGTGCCGCAGTGGTGTCGTAGTTCAGTGAGCATGTTCAAGACAAACCCAGCAGGTAGTGAGCCTTGCGCCTTGTGCATCTCATACTGGTTCAACCACATAGCCTGTGCGTTCTTGTATGTCTTCTGTTCAGCAGGGGTAGGCACGACATCAACCACTTGGCGAATCTTGTCAGGCAGTTCATCCATGACCTCCTTCTTGAGTCGGCGGATAGTGAATGCTCTTGTCCTCTCGTGCAACTCTGACTCGTTAGATGAACCCTTGAAGTCCCAGCCCCAGCCAGTGTGGTGAGCATCACAGTATCGCTTGCCGTAGGTGAAGAAGTTCCCGAACTCAACAGGGCGAAGCAAGTTGAGTGTAGTGAAGAACTCAATGGGTCTGTTAGTGATAGCAGTTCCCGACAAACAGATGATGTCCTTGCTGGTGTTGGCTACTTCAAGTGAAGCCTGAGTGCGCTGAGCCTTACTGTTCTTGAGGTAGTGTGACTCGTCAAAGATAACGATGTTGAAGCCAGCATCTTCAAGCGCAAGTTGTTGCTTCTTCATGAGGTCATAGTTGATGACGACAACATCAGTGTCAGGTATGTCCGACTTACCATTCTTCACTGCCTCAACACTGAGGTTGGGTAGCCATGTAGTGAACTCCTTGACCCAGTTATACTTGACATTCGCTGGAGCAACAACAAGGACTGGGTGGTTCTCAGGGTGCAGTGCTGCATAGGCAAGGGCTTGGATAGTCTTACCCACACCCATGTCGTCACCAATCAAAGCACGACCACCAGCAAGTTCACAGAAACGAACACCGACATACTGGAAGGGGTAGAGTTCACGACCTTCGGGGAACTGCTCAGCCAAACGACTACGCATCTCCTCAATCTTCTCCTCGTCATGTAATGAAGCAGCACTGGACAAAGCAATACGCTCAGCCTGAGACTCAATCACAGTAGACATACCATCAACAGTAGCGATAGCATCAGCAAGTGGTTGGTAGATACCATCAAGTCTACCCTTCAAGAATGCACCTTGAGAGATAGGAACTTTCCATGCCTTGCGAGAGCCATCCCACTTACGACCCATGACTCCCTTAACAATACTCATGACCTTGCCTCGTAGGTCAGCGTCTTGAAGCCAAGGCCACTTGAGCACAAGGACATCAGCCTCAATGGTTGCTGATACATTCTTGTCAGTGACAGCCTTACTGGTGTCAGGAGTTGGTGCTTTGACTGCAAGAGCAGTCAGTTGTTCAGCGTAGAAGCCATGCTTCTCAAAGATAGCAGCGGCCTTGCTCAGTAGTTCTTCTGTGTATGTGAGTGACCAAAACTCTCCGTTCCACTTGATAGCAGGGAAACCTAAGACAGACTTGAGTTCATCCTTGACCGCAGTGTGGCGAGGGAATCTAAGTGAGACACGACGAGACTTCTTAGGCCAGCGTCGTGCTGAATCGTTCTTGCTATACCACATGTCTTCGTAGACCTCAGCCTTGACAGTGTTCCTCAAGCGAGCCTGAGTCTCAGTGACAATGTAAGAAGCAAGTGTCTCCTCATACAACTGCTTGAGTTCGTTGGGTTGGTTGATAGTATCACCATGCTCAGTCATGAACTCCATGCACATAGCCATGACTTCTTCATCAAAGGACATGACATCTCGTAGAGACGCTGGCTTCTTGCCAGTCTCCTTGAAGAACTGACGAAGGCGGCTTGCTAACTTGGACTGGTATGCTGCCTTGGCCTTAGCCTTGACACCAATAGCAGTCATGTCCTTGAGGAAAGACTGGACATCAACATGCTCAGGAATACCACACCACTTCATCAGTGTAGGAATCTGTGTCTGACTATACTTGTAGAAGCGCTCCGCTGCTTCTTGATACATAGTCTCAGGTATGTCCTCATGTCCGTGTAGTCTCTTGAAGAACGGAGCATCACCCGCATTCGGGCCGATGTGGTCACGCACTCCATCTTCATGCACTTCACAGAACTTGTCAATGAGTTGCCTCATCACTTCTCTTGTCACTAACTTCTTGCTCTTCATATCAATCACCTTCTCCTATTATGCTGCTTTATATATCAACAGTCATCCTCTTCTACATCTGTGCAGTTAGCGCAGTCCTTGCGGCTACACAATCCATCGTGTATCATCAAGCACCATTCCTCAATCGTGAATGTCATTCTTGCTCACACTCCGCATCAAAGGCTGCTTGCTCAGCCTCAATGTCTTGTTCTCTCATGAGCATGTCAGCAAGGGTGAGTAGGAGAGACAGAGCCATGCCAGTCTTCGCCTTACTCATACCCTTACGAACACCATACTCTCGCTTGACAATCGCTGAGGCTGGTGGTTGCTTAGCAGTCAAGCGAATGCCCTGTTGCTCAAGAGTGATACCACGCTGAAGCATACCGAACCTGATACCGACAGTGGGTATGGTGCGGAACTCCTCAACAATCTTACGCACTGCAACACCGACACCAGTAGTGCCGTCTTGCATGGCTTGTGAGAGAATGAACTCCTTACCCTCAAGTTCAGTAGTGACACAGTAGCCATCGCTACCATCGGAGAACATGTGTGTGTTCATCAAGCATCAACTCCTTCGTCATCAAACTC
>NZQM01000110.1 GCA_002695905.1 Parvibaculum sp. | reverse complement strand
GTTGCGGTTGGCTCTCACTCACCAGACCGCTAAGCTGTAGCCTCTCCTTCTTTGGTCAATGTGACAGTTGCGGTTGGCTCTCACTCACCAGACCGCTAAGCTACATGAGCAAGTATTACGTGCGCAAGGTCGGTTGCGGTTGGCTCTCACTCACCAGACCGCTAAGCTGATCGCCTTCTTCAGATTGCCGCTCTTTTGGTTGCGGTTGGCTCTCACTCACCAGACCGCTAAGCTATAACCCGCACTGGATGCCAAAGAGCGTCGGTTGCGGTTGGCTCTCACTCACCAGACCGCTAAGCTGCTCCCCATGAAGGGGTCGAGAACTAAGTCGTTGCGGTTGGCTCTCACTCACCAGACCGCTAAGCTGGTGCCCACATATTTCCGCCCTGATACATAGTTGCGGTTGGCTCTCACTCACCAGACCGCTAAGCTCATTCCTTCGGGCACATCGTTTGTGCGCTCGTTGCGGTTGGCTCTCACTCACCAGACCGCTAAGCTTCAAGGGGTTATAGGTGGCGCGGAAGGTATGTTGCGGTTGGCTCTCACTCACCAGACCGCTAAGCTTTTGGTCAGCGCCTATCTGAACAACGAACCGTTGCGGTTGGCTCTCACTCACCAGACCGCTAAGCTACCGGCACGCAGTTGTGTGGGGTCAGCGTAGTTGCGGTTGGCTCTCACTCACCAGACCGCTAAGCTGCTTGAGAGCATCAATAAGATCAAGCTGCAGTTGCGGTTGGCTCTCACTCACCAGACCGCTAAGCTGCAGCTGCGGATCATGCGGCAGGGCTTCCGGTTGCGGTTGGCTCTCACTCACCAGACCGCTAAGCTAAACATGTTGCCGATCCAACCATTTCCACTGTTGCGGTTGGCTCTCACTCACCAGACCGCTAAGCTCAGGCATGTTGATCAACGGCTCTGACGCCCGTTGCGGTTGGCTCTCACTCACCAGACCGCTAAGCTTTTGACAATTTTCTATCTCTTTACGGGTGGGTTGCGGTTGGCTCTCACTCACCAGACCGCTAAGCTGCACCATCCAGCCCGATGAGAACGCAGAGAGTTGCGGTTGGCTCTCACTCACCAGACCGCTAAGCTCTCAACCGCCGTTGAGTCACTAGGGGTGATGTTGCGGTTGGCTCTCACTCACCAGACCGCTAAGCTGCAGGCGTAGCCGCTTCCCTCCAAGTCAGAGTTGCGGTTGGCTCTCACTCACCAGACCGCTAAGCTGGATGCAGGATCAAATGCGCGGACGCTCCTGTTGCGGTTGGCTCTCACTCACCAGACCGCTAAGCTTCGACACCAAATCAGTGCGAGACCCTGCTGGTTGCGGTTGGCTCTCACTCACCAGACCGCTAAGCTCCGTTTGCATCACGGAGCGCTCTCTGGAATGTTGCGGTTGGCTCTCACTCACCAGACCGCTAAGCTGAGAAAATGGACACCATTGATGGTGTGTATGTTGCGGTTGGCTCTCACTCACCAGACCGCTAAGCTCTCGTTGCCATTGGCGTCTCTTTGTCGAGGTTGCGGTTGGCTCTCACTCACCAGACCGCTAAGCTTGGAAATGAACTAAGCCCCTGATTTTCAGGGGCTTTTTTCTTCTCTGCGGTCAACAAAACCAGCGCGCGCCAATCAAAACAGCACCAACTGATTCGGATTTTTTTGAGTTGGTTCACGATTTCTTCCTCTAAACGTGCGTGTATTCTCATACTGTTTGTCCGTAATCTGCACGATGTGGACCTTTCCCGCTGGCGGTATTTCTACCTCGATTCGCCGGATATAGGTCTCCGCCTGTTCCTTTCCCGCGCAATGACGCAAGTAGACCGAAAACTGGCTCATCTCAAATCCGAGGTCCAGAAGCCTGTTTCGGAAACCGGTCGCGCGCTTTCGTTCCTTCTTCGTGCCCACTGGCAAATCAAACATAACCATTAACCACATAATGCGATAGCCGCTTAGAGCCGGAAGCCGGTTCATCGCGGTCTCCTATCCTGTCAATGGCAACGAGGGAAGAGGAAGCGCCAGCTTCGTACCTTCGCCGGAAAATGCGTGTCCGAGCGATTGGCACAAGCGCTCAGCCGCCGTCATTAATGGGCTTAGCCCCGCTTCCGTCGGCACATCTACAATCATGATGCGAGCAAGTTCCGCTTTGGTCTCGGGCGTCACATCACAAAGCCCGGTCTGACACAATCGCCAGACTTCCCGATCCACAAGAGGCCGGAATGGCTCCATAAGATCATCAACCAGAACATGGGCATTCACGCGGCTTGAATGCTGCAGACCAAGACTTGGATGCAGGCCGCTCGCCATCACCGCCCGGGCCACACCCGCACGAAGAACCGTGTAACCATAATTCAGGAGCGCGTTGGTTCCAGGTGCCGAGCGGTTCCTGCGAAACTCCTTGCCAAATAGCAGAGGCCAATACCGTCGCGCGGCTTCCGCTTCGACATTACCCGGGTCCCCGGACTTTACCTTTCTAGCCAATAGTGCAAAGCCCCCGTGAGGCAGACCAGCCTGCGCAAGCATGGCCCCTTGACCTCTAATTTTTGCCTGAACGATTTGAGTCCAAAGCCGCTTTTTAAGCGGTCTCGGCGCAGCGGCCTGATCTGCCATGCGCCCTGCCTGTGCGTGATGTCCCACCACCGGCCACATAAAGGCAGCGGGCATGTGATTAGCGCCACACAGAACGACGGGTACGCCGCGCTCCGCCAGGGCGATCATCAGATTATTGGAAAAGGTTAGGCCGTGGGCCTGCGCGATCAGAGCAGCGATGTCGTCAAGCGGCAAGCGCCCGATTTCAACACTCTTTTCACTGACGGTCAGAAACCCGCGATGCATCGCAAGATGACGACCGTCTTCGGCAATTTCGACAATACGCCCGATCACTTTCGTTCCTCCCGTCACCTGTGCCAGAACTGGACACGCTCACTGGATAAAACGAAACACTCAATATTTATGCCATTTACTTATGGCTGGTGCTTCCACGGCATCCCCAATGCATCCACACGCACTTTCTGTGCGCCCATCGTATGAAGAGGGTTGTAGGAGGCTATCAACCATCGGAAGGGATCGTCTGGATCGTTGTGGCGCGTTCCAAGCGACCCGGCTTCATTGTGGAGTGCCAACTTGAATCTGTTGGCAGAAGCCTCCAGCTGATAGACCTTGAAAATTTGGGACTCCCCTTCCCGCTCCAACCGCAACAGATCGCCCTTGTAGATCTGCATTATAAATTTGGCTTCAGGGAATTGGGAATGCCAACGTGGCTTAAACCCTTTTTGGTTGGCTTGGAAGACCGTTACTGGCTCGCCGTGCCACTTCCCGTCGGAGGTTTCGTAGAGTTCGACAAACAGATTTTCTCCCGAACTGTACGCCTTGTAGGCGGCACCTTCCTTGTCTCTGATGGGCACTAGATATTCCAGCTTCTCCTTCTTGGTCAAGCGAACGTGGCGGATGCCGTGGGGCGCAAAGGGAAGGTCGGTGCGATTCCCAAACGCGGCAAGCACCTCTACAAGCTTCTGCCCCTCCGTTTTGTTCTCGTCAATGTAAGCTTGAAGCGTCGTGCGAATTTCATCATCTCGAATGCGAGCAATCTCACTCCCGTTCAAGTCTGTGAGCGCCTTTCGGTAGACGAGGTTTCCCTCGCCTTCCTGTTGGTGTCTATTGAGGCCATAGGCACTTGCCTCATGTAGCTTGCCTTCCCGCCCATGCTCGGGCTTGTGCGAGACAATCATTCTTTTAAGCACTGCGTCCAAATCATCCCGGAACGTCTCCCACGGCAAAGGCACCTCAATCTTGTCCCGTGCATCGTCATAAGCCCGCGACATACCCTGCAGCAAGCCCCGGTCAGTCAATCCGGCCACCACAGCATCTATCGCATGATGGCGGTGATCCGCGCGGTTTTTGGCGTTCTTGAAATTGTGATCGGGCAGCAGGGAGTTCAGTCCCCACTTGCCGCGGATCATCGCGGTCAAGCGACCAGGAATAACCCAGACCTCGTTCGGGTTTGTAACGCAAGAGAGATAGTGCCGTGTCAGGCGGGCAAGCCAGCTCGTCTCCATCAATTGCCGGGCGAGGAACCCTCCCTGCTCTTCAAAACGCTTATCCGCGTCCGGTTCAAACCGCCATTTTTTGTTTCCAGGAAGATTGGCCGCCCGGGCAGAAATCTCCACCCAGTCATAAGCGCGCCCATTGATCATCGGCGAATGGCCAAAGGCGTCATGAGCTGTTTTCTTCCCCTTGGCCCGGTTGGCATCACGCAGGCACAGCGTCTTATTGGCCGCACTATCATCCCAACTTGTTTGAAATGGGATCAGATGTTCCACCTCAACCTCTGGCGAAAAAAGCCGCTTGATGGAGATGACCTCACCAGTAAAGGGGCAGCGCCGGTCCAGAACGTCGTCTTCATTCAGTTCTTCCCACAAGCGCATCCGCAGAAGAGTGTCATGATTTACGTTGTGTCCCGCTGCTTTAATTTGGTCGCGACGGCGGTCATTTTTGCGTTGATTCGACTTTTGTTGTTTCTCGATCTCGTCCTTTTGTTTTTTTGAGTTTTTGAGATTGCGGGCAAGCTCAACAACGATTTGTTCCGGGGGACCGTATTTTTTTATGAGCGCATTCACCACGCGACGGACCTGCCCAAGGCCAATGTGTACTGTTGGGTTGGGAAATCGGCCCCACCGATCTTCTTTTTTGTCTCTGTGGTCGCCCGTGCCGATTACCTGATCCTGCAACCATTCTCCATAATAAGGAAGGCGGTCCAATATCTCTCCGGTCGGCGCTTTTACATGATCATATCCCGCTGCCAGGGCAGCATCGTGATAGCGCATTCCGGCCTGCATATACGGAAGAATGGCAGCGACGGCGCGATGACCGAGACGGCCATACCCATCCGGCAGAGGAGCGTCGGCAATTTGTTCCGCAAGGTCGCGGTCCACGCCCGTCTCAAACACCAGCCATTCGATGAGGGCTTCTTCATTCTGCTCCGACAACAGCCGCTCGACGATCTCTATTTGTCGCTCCAGCGGAAAGCCGCGCCATGTTTTTCCGTACAGCTTCTTCGCCCCCAGGCGCTTAGCCGTTTGATCGCCCAGCAGTTCCTTGCGCCGCTCGCTTTCCAGATTAAAACGCGCGCCCTCAGGCAGCCTGAGCAGTTTGCGTATCTTGTCGAACGTCACCGCGTTCGACTGGAGAAGGGCCAACGCAATCGTGTCGGCTTCCTCCTTTGTCAGATCACGCGGCGTGCTGCCGGTCTCTCCCACCGTCAGGTTGCGGACTTCCTGCCAAATGCGGAAGCGCTGGCTGAGCGGGTGTGCTTTAGCGAGGCGAAACCCATCAGCGTCGCCAGGATTTTGTGCCGGGTCCAGCGTGCATTTACCAATGGGCGGTGATTTCAGTGGCCGCTGGAAAAAGATGGTATCGCATACGCGTTCGCGGACCGTGTCCGTTAGCTGCGAATGATGTTTTGACTGCTGACGCCAGATCGCCTCGAATTCATCTACAAGCAGATCGCGAGTTGGATAGAAGTCGTAGGTTGCTTTATTGCCGGAACTGGTGTTGCGGACCCGCACCCCCTCGCGCTCCCGATGCATTCCGTTCAGGAAGACGCCGAGTGTCTGTGCATTTGCCGCAGCCATCGCCTCACGCAACCGGCTGGAGGCTTCTTTAATCGCCCCTTTTTCGTCGTTCGCGCCATCGGACTTCCGATTGGACTTAAACCCGCGCCGTTGATTGAGGTGAAACAAGGCGCGGCCAATGTGATGAAGCGGCAGTTTCTCCGTGATGGCCCGGGCGCGGAGATCATAGGGATCAAGATCAACCAGAGCTTTTCGAGCAGCCTCGTCTTTAGGCATGAGACCGCCGTCAATCATTGTACTCATCAGAGTACGCCGACGCTCCAGATACCGGTCCCGGTTTCGGCGCTGACCGCGGGCAAGACGTCTCTCTGCTGCGTTGGAGGCTTTCTTGTCGTTAGTCATGCCATCTGGAAAGATACGCACGCCGCCCGGACCAAGGCCTATTGGCTCGCCCGCCTCATTTAACCAGACCATGAACCAGCCCAGGGAATTGGTCCCGACATCAAGACCCAGGCGGTAAGGGCGATTTGTTTCTTTTTTCATGCTATCCTCGTTAGCATTGCGAGAGGCAGCTACTCTGCATTTTTATGGCTGGAACCAGGCTCTCCGGGTTGAACCGGAGTCCGCAGGACCGCTAAACAAGCTTTGCCGCAGTTTAACATCGATTCAAAATCTTTGTTTTGCCTTATCTCTTGCAAGTCGCGCTGCGCTGGCTATGCTGATTTGCGTAGTCACTGGAAGTCACGCCAAAGATTTAGCGGTCTGGTGAGTGAGGGCTTTCCGTTAACAAGTGAATACACAAAATGGGGTGGGCTTCGGCTCACCCCTTCCTATTTGTATCCCCGTGATTGGTAACACGGGGGGCTTTCAATACATGGGAACGATACAGGTGCATGCGGCTAACGCAAACGCCTGATTTCGCACTGGGTAGTTGTCTGCGTGGGAGGCGGCCTTTGAGGCCGCAAAGCGGCTTAAAGGCCATGCCGAGCCTCTTGCTTGTTGAGGCCTCGTGGGTCAAGCCCGCCCGCAGGGCGCGGGCACCGCTTGGGCTTGAGGCGCGAGACCGGACAAGCTCCCCTTCCTCTCTTAGCCGCGCATCTAATCTTTGGCGCAAAAACGAATCGATCTTGCCCTCGAATGTCAGATTTCGAGATTTTGACCTCTCTCCAAAGGGCTCGTTTTTGGCCGTTTTCCCTATACCCTTTTTGAACAGCCGCTAGTGCTTGAGGTGCTCTTCGTCAGGGTTGGAACGAATTGGACTCTGACCATTTTTCTAAAGAATCGCTCTTGAGGAGGCCATTTTGGACCCAGAAAACGGGGAGATCGAGGTTCCTGTCGAATCTCCTGATCCACCAGCCCCTTAAGCGCCTCTAACGCTCTCTTTCCCCCAACCTAACCCTGTAATTACTGCAATCTGATGCGAAACCTGCCGCACCGGATATGCGGCCACGTTTGCTTATCCAATCAAGCAGGCTGCATAAAGGCCTGTGACAATACCTCTTGGCTCCCCTGCATAGAGAAACGCCGAGCAACGCGAATTTCAACATGATGCGTCAGTGATCTTCACCCAAATAAGCCGAGACGATGAGGCTCATCTGCGAAGGCGTAGAGCAGGCCCGGATGCTATAAAACTGGGTATTTATGGGTATACTTTTGGGTTCAGATTGTTTTTCAATGCGGCGCATTAATCGGACAAAATGACCCTCATAAAAACTCTCGTTATTACCCTAATTTCATGTTATTATTAAACTTATGAGCGATGTAGAACCGGACAATAAAGCGGACATAATAACGGCAAAAGATCGTGGCGAGGCCGTAACCATGATGGAGCCCCTACTCATCAAAGATAGCGCCAAGTTTCGCGATGAGCTTGCCGATCTGGCACTTGAGCTTACCACCCATTCCACCCGGCTGCGAAGCAGCCTGCCCGACGGGGTGGCCTTTGCCCTGGCAGGCCTCGTGCGCTCCATGAACTGCTATTACAGCAATCTCATTGAAGGCCACGACACCCATCCGGTGGACATTGAGCGTGCGTTAAACGACGACTATAGCCAAGATCCAAAGAAGCGCGATTTACAGCTTGAAGCCCGCGCCCATATTGAAGTTCAGGAATGGATCGATGCGGGCGGCTTGAACGAACAGCCAACAGCAACAGACAACATCCTTGATATGCACCGTCGCTTTTGTACCCTTCTGCCGGAGGACTTGCTCTGGGCAGAGAACCCTGACACGGGGGAGCGTCTGAAGGTTGTTCCCGGTGAGCTGCGTCAGCGCGATGTGAAAGTCGGAAGACATATTCCAGTAAGTCCCGGCGCATTGCCCCGTTTTCTCAAGCGCTTCGAAGATGCCTACACAAAGCTCGGGAAAGTAGACTCCATTATTGCATCGGCCTGCGCGCATCATCGCTTGCTTTGGCTCCACCCGTTTCTGGATGGCAATGGCCGTGTCGCGCGGCTTATGTCCTATGCCATGCTGCGCAGCGCTCTGGATACCGGAGGCATCTGGTCGATAGCACGGGGTTTGGCGCGAAACGAGAATGCATACAAACAGCATCTTGCCGCGTGCGACCTGACAAGACGCAATGATCTGGATGGACGAGGCCATCTAAGTGAAGAGACGCTTGGAGCGTTTGCAAAGTTCTTTCTGGAGACCTGTATTGATCAGGTGAAGTTTATGGAAGAGTTGATGCGCCCTGCTCGCCTGCGGGATCGCACCCTAATCTGGGCAGAGGAGGAAATTCGGGCGGGCACTCTCCCCCCAAAATCAGACACCGTGCTCGAAGCCGTGCTGTACAGAGGCGAGCTGCCGCGCGGTGAGGTCGCTGCCTTGCTCAACACCGGAGATCGCAATGCGCGACGCGTCTCATCCGCACTTTTGGAACATGGCGTGCTCGCTTCGGAAAGCACACGCGCCCCATTGCGCCTCGCCTTTCCGGCAACGCTTGCTGCGAGATGGATGCCGGGGCTGTTCCCTGAGAAAACATAGCGGAGTTCCCAAAGCAGCTTTCCCCCGAATGGAGAAGCGGCTTGAGCCAGAATGACCCTGCGGCGTCTGTTCATTATGGAAAGTGGCGCACCGGGGAAGATTCGAACTCCCGACCCCTTGATTCGTAGTCAAGTACTCTATCCAGCTGAGCTACCGGTGCGCATTCGGCTGCGGCACTCGCGGGCCGCCGTCCGAGCCTGAAAGCATTGCCGCCCTCAGAGAGCGACACTCTTATAGCGATCCCCTTTTAAAGGCAAGCCGCAGAGACCCGTCCTTTTTAGTAAATTTGGATTAATTGCCTCTCAGGGCAGCCTGGTACTTTTGCGGATACCTCTTTACGGCTCGACGCGGCTCAGAAGGACCGAAAATCAAACTTCTTGCTTTCGCCATAAGGACTTGTGGCCTAAAATCCCTTTGGTTAAATTGCTTTCGCATCCGCGAAATGCCGTCATGCGCGCGGCATGACAGCTGGTCTGTCGCGCGGCGGCTACAAGAGGGGCATCGAGGCCAATTGATGGCTTAAGCGTTGGAGGGGTGTGATCGGATCGAAAGACCGGCCTTATGTCCCGAAATCCAGTCAGATTATTGGATGTTCCTTGAACAACGGATGCGGCTACCAAGCCGCCGAACCGCCGATTTCCTGAGGATTTTCCCCAGAAACCGGCCATATAACGGGTGTGGATTTAAAAAATCATGTCGAGTCAGATTGGACCTAAAAGCTTTCGCCTTCTGGCCCTTAGTGCGGTGCTCGCACTCGGCGGCTGCGCCTTTGCCGACGAGGTCATCTGGCCGACCGTCGCTGGCGATGAAGCTAAAACAGGGGCAAATGCCGCCCCAGCGCTTGGGACCAGCACCGCTGCTGGCTTGACCGTCACACCCGGACAGGCAACCGGAACGCCCGTTGGTGCCCGCGTTGCGCAGCTTCGCGGTGACCTGGGACGGCTTCAGACGGCCATGAACACCCGCTCGGCTGAGCTTGAGAGCATCCGCTCCCAGACCAGCACTCATGCGAGCGCCTATCATGCAAGCAAGGCTGGTATCGAAGCAAAGCTGCAGGTTGGCACCACGCCAGGCAATCCGAACCTCGTTTCTGCGTGGAACCAGACCCAGGCTGAGCTCGACCAGATGGCCCGTGACATCAACAATATGACGGCGCTCTCCACTGCCATTGCAGGCGATGCGTCAACGGCAACCTATCTGCTCGACACAATCCAGGCGACCTTCGGCCTTTCCGGCGCGGTTGATGCCGACCATGTTCAGCTCGAAACACTGCAAGACAACACTAAGCAGACGATCGTTGTGATCAACAGCCTGCTCAGCGAATTGCGGGAAGACACTGCGCGGCAGACGACATATCTCGCCAATGAGCGCGCAGCGCTGAACACACTGTCTAACGCGATCAAGCGTGGACAGATTTATGGTGGCGGCCTTTCCGTGTCGCAGACACCATTGGCAGCACCACGCCTTGCGGCTGCGCCCCGCGCAGCGGGTGAGGTTCCCGGCACACCACCACTGGTCACGATCCGGTTCGACCGCCCTGATGTTGAATATGAACGCTCTCTCTATACCGCCCTCTCTCAGGCGCTTGAGCTTCGCCCTGGTGCAGAATTCACCGTTCTCTCGGTTTCACCAGCTGGCGGGACAGCGGCAAATGTTCAACTGGCGCAATCCCAGTCTCGCGAAAATGCGGAGCGGGTTTTTCGCTCCATGAGTGACATGGGCCTGCCCCCAGACCGCGTTCAGCTCTCAGCAACGACAAGTTCTGGTGTGTCTGCCAACGAAGTGCGCATCTACGTTCGCTAAAGTGCAGTACATAGATTTGCAAAAAGCCCTGCTTTGAAGCCCAGTTTTGACTAGATCAGAGCTGGGCTTCAGCTTTTTAGGGTTATCGCGTTTTCAGGATAACCGCGCTCACTTTCCTGAAAACGCGATGATGGTCGGTGCCTTCATTTTGCGGCGTCTCGATAGCCGATCATGTCGCCCAGGGTCTCTGCTTCATAGACGCCGCGGGCGATGGCTCGCGCAACACAATCCCCTGCATGCGTGCCGATCTCTGACAGGTGGCGCACACGCATTTCGTCGCTCAAAGCGTGTGTGCCTGTCGCGATGGCAAAGATCACATCGCCATCCACCGGCGCGTGTGCGGGACGCAATGCCCGCGCCAGTCCGTCATGAGCCATCACAGCAACGCGATTGCACTCAGCAGCGGTGAGGTCCGCATTGGTCGCCACAATGCCAATGGTCGTGTTTTGCCGGAGCCCCGGATTACCAGCCTTTGTGCCGTCAAGCCATTGTGCATTTGAAGAGAGGCTCGCAGGGGCGACACCGCCATACTCTCCATCCCTCTCAAAAGGTGCTGCCCAGAAAGCCTTAGAGCCCGGCACAATTGCCGACCCGTAGGAATTGACGACCATAAGGGCACCGATTTGCAATCCGTTGCCGGACACAAGGGAGGCAGACCCCGTACCGCCCTTAACGCTCCCAGCCCGTGCACCAAAGCCCGCACCAGCATTGCCCAGCTCAAAACTTTCCGAGGCGGCCGCTGCCGCTTCAGCGCCTAAACGCCGGTAGGGAGGCTCTTCGCCCCAGCCCTTGTCGCCCCCATTGGAGAGATCGAAGAGGATGGCCCCGGGCACGATCGGCGCGCGCACGTCACTGCCAGCGATTTCGAAGCCCCGGCCGCGCGCACCGAGCCAGGCGGTCACGCCCGAGCCTGCATCCAGGCCATAGACAGAGCCGCCCGACAACGTCACTGCATCAATGACACCGCCTAACAGTCTACTCGGGTCAAGCGCATCTGTCTCTCGGGTGCCAGGTGCGCCGCCCATTACATTCACCGCTGCCGCCACCGGCGCGTCGGGCAGGATCACCGTCGTTCCCGTGCACGCGGCACCATCTTCTGCCTGGCCGACCTTGATCCCGTCGACATCCGTGATCAAGTTACGGGGCCCCGTTTGTATGCCATTGGGGGGGAACGATGTGACCATGGTTGTCCTCGCACACTGTGGCACGCAGAATAGACGTACCAATAGTGGCGGACGCTATCGATCTGCTGCCGCTGGGTCAATTGCGTGCTAACTGGCTATGCTGGGGTCAATGCGACGGCACGGACCCCGGAGGGGCTTTCCCTCACAAGGAGGACTTGATGAAACTTTCCCGCGCTTTGCTTGTGCTGATTGGCATTGCTATTGTCTCTGCCCCGCTTGGCATCTGGTGGAGCCATTCGGGCGCGCCCCATACCCGTAGCAAGGGCACGGGAGAATATATGGTCTCGTCTGCCCACCCAGAGGCCAGCAAAGCGGGCCAGAAAATTTTGGCGGCGGGCGGCTCCGCTGTTGATGCTGCCATTGCGGTGCAGCTGGTTCTCACACTTGTCGAACCGCAATCGTCCGGCATTGGCGGCGGCGCCTATATGCTGCATTGGGACGAGCGCGCCCGCCTGCTGGAAGCTTATGACGGGCGTGAAACAGCCCCCGCCGGTGCCACACCGCAACTCTTTCTCGATGAAGCAGGCCAACCTCTTTCTTTTTTCGACGCCGTTGTTACGGGCCAGTCAAATGGCGTGCCTGGCGCCATTGCCATGCTTCATCTCGCACATCAAGAACATGGACGCTTGCCGTGGGCGGACCTCTTTCAACCAGCTATTCGTCTTGCCGAAGAAGGGTTTCTTGTCACGCCGCGCCTCAACAAGATGATAGCCTGGTCTCCCGCGCTGCCGCACCTGCCCTGGTCACGCGCTTACTTCTTTACAGAAGATGAGAGCGGGAACGCTGTCCCCCTTGCTGTGGGCACGCGGCTTAAAAACCCGGCTTACGCAAAGAGCCTGCGGCTGATCGCCGAGCGGGGCCCAGACGTGTTCTACAAAGGGGAAATTGCCGAAGCGATTGTTGCTGCCTCGCAAAACGCGCCCACGCGTCCCGGCACACTCAGCATGGCAGACATGGCGGCCTACGAACCGGTGAAGCGCGATCCGATCTGTCTTACCTACCGTATGTACAATGTCTGTGGCATGCCGCCTTCCACCTCCGGGGGTCTAACAAGTCTGCAGACCCTCGGTATTCTTGAATCCTTTGATATGGGGGCGCTCAGACCCGGGTCCCTTGAGGTGGTGCATCTCGTCACGGAAGCTAGCCGTCTCGCCTATGCGGACCGCGATTTCTATATCGGTGACACAGACTTTGTCGACGTTCCGGTCGCGGCCATGCTTGATGAAAACTATCTCGCATCGCGCGCGCGGCTGATTGATCTCTCCAGCAGCATCGGGAAAGCGGAGGCAGGCGTACCAGAAGCCGCCGGTGATCTGGGGTCTCGCTACACGCCGAACGAGTCCCGGTCTCGTCCTTCGACCAGTCACCTCAGTATTGTGGACGGACAAGGGAATGTGGTTTCCATGACAACATCCATTGAAGCGCCCTTTGGCAGTCATCTGATGGCCGGTGGGTTCTTCATCAATAACCAACTCACCGACTTCTCCTTCCGCCCTGTGATTGACGGAAAGCCTGTTGCCAATGCGGTAGCGCCGGGTAAGCGGCCTCGCTCCTCCATGACGCCAAGCATGGTGTTCGATGCGAAGGGTGATTTCCATCTCGCCATCGGATCTCCCGGCGGCAGCCGCATCATTGCCTATGTCACCCAGACGCTTGTGGCGCTTCTCGATCATCATCTGCCGATGCAGGAGGCCATCAATCAACCCCGACATGTGAACCGCAATGGGCCGCTGGAAATTGAAGAAGGCACACTCATTGCGGACTTAAAAGCCGAGCTGGAACAGCTCGGCCATGAGGTTGTGGTGAAGGAGATTACGAGTGGGCTCCATGGCGTCCGCCGGTTGGAAGGCGGACTTGAAGGAGGCGCCGACCCGCGGCGCGAAGGCGTTGTTTTGAGTGGTCGGCTCTGATGTAATTCGAGGGGAGAGCTATGTTATCTCTAGCGGTCATCCCGGTCGCCCGTTTAAGGGCGAACCCAGATCAAGCCCAGGGTGACATTCAGAGTTTGTTTTGTAGACTACTGGCGACAAGAACTGTCGCCATCTTCTCAACGCAACAATCCAGAAGCAATCTTGACCAGCCCCTTGAGCGCCGGGTCCGGTGCCACGACAAGATAGGTGGGGATTGGCTTCACATAAGCGCTGATTTTGCCACGACCCTCGAACCGCGCGCGAAAACGCGCCGCCTCAAAGAGACCACCCCATCGCGGCACGATGCCGCCAGCAATGTAAACGCCCCCCGTTGCCCCCATGGTGAGCGCGACATTGGCCGCCGCGGCACCCAGCCAACTGGTAAAACAGTGAACAGTTTCGGCACTGACCGGTTCACCACCCGTCGCCGCGCGCGCCGCAATTTCAGCTGCACTCACAGGTTCGCAGGTCAGTCCTTCCATCTCACACAGCGCATCGTGAAGGGCCTCAAGACCGCTGCCTGACAGAATGGTTTCCGCGTTCACATGACCGAACCGCCGGAGCAGACGTTCGTAAATGGCAAGCTCTCTTGTGTTGGCTGGGGCGATGTCCGCATGGCCCCCTTCCCCATCAATCAACGCATAATGCCCCTGTCCGTCGGGCACCAGCCCCGCAACACCAAGGCCGGTCCCCGCCCCCAGAACCGCGAGAGGACCATCCTTGTCTGGCGCTCCAGTTCCAAGCTGTAACAATTCCTCTTCATCAAACAGTGGGAGCGCATGGGCAATCGCGGCGAAATCGTTCACGAGCTGGACGCGCGACGTCCCGAGCCGTTTTGTCAGCTCCGCCTCTGTCAGTTGCCAGGGACAGTTGGTCATATCAATCGATGCAGAGCCAGCGTCGCCGACAACCGGTCCAGCGCCGCAAATTGCTGCGGCATTCACTTCAGGGCGACCGGTTTCGTCCAGCACTTCCTGAAGCATGTCTCCAAAGGTTGCAAACCCTTCTGTCTCCAAAACAAAGGGTGGCGTGAGCGATGAAACCCCAACTGATGCATCAGCGTAGGAAAAACGGGCATAGGTGCCGCCTATGTCCGCGACAAGCACGCGTGAACCGTCTTTGATCTGTTCCATGGTGCACCTCTCTTGTTCGAAGCTCTTAATCAGACGTGTGTCGACTCAATAATCGCTTTTACTGCGCCGCGCGGACTACGTCCTTGCGGTGAGGTATCCATATTCTAAATCGCGTTCCCTCGGCACCGGTTTCAACAAGCTCCAGCGTGCCACCATGCGCGCGAACCAGGTCCGCAGATATTGCAAGACCGAGGCCTGTCCCTCCCTGACGCGTTGTTCCGCCAAACGGCTGGAAGAGACGTTCGCGGGCAGCGTCGGGGATGCCCGGCCCGGTATCCGCCAATTCAATGGTGACCGATTCTACATCATTAAACGCCGACACTGAAATCTCTCCACCTCCTTCCATGGCCTGGGCTGCATTCCTCCCGAGATTGAGAAAAACACGGAACAGATGGTCCGGGTCAGCGTCGACCTCCAACCCCTCAGCGACATCAATCCGGATGGAGACGGCGCTGCCGTCTTCAAGACCGATTGCCTCCATCGCTTCAGTCGCGAGGTCCTTCAATGCAACTGCGCGACGGGCCGGCGGCGCTTCTTCGCTGCTGCCGAATTTAAGCGTGTTGGTACAGAGCTGAATGGCACGGTCAATGGACGCGAAAAGGCGAGGTGCCAAGCTTTGCACGGTCGGGTCGTCGACACTGCCGAGGCGATCTGAGATCAGCTGTGTGCTCGCCAAAATGTTTCGCAGGTCATGGTTGATTTTGCTGATCGCGGTTCCCAGCGAGGCGAGACGTGCCTGCTGGTTCAAAGTCGAGCGCACCTGTGTTTGGAGGTCGGCCAATTCCCGCTCGGCGACACCAATTTCATCCAGTCGCGCAGATGGCTCGATGACGCGGGATGCATCGTCCGGCTTTTCGCTGAAGGCCACCATGTTTTCTGTAATACGCCGCATGGGCCGGACCAGAAAGAAGTTAAGGGCAAAAAACACAAGCGACGCCGTGATGATGGAGATCAGGATCGATAGGTTGAGGATGTTGGTCGAAAAATCGAGCATGGCCTGTCGAAGTGGTGTTTCGTCAAAGACAATTTCGATGAAGTCGCCCCCTTCAAAACGAGGTTTACCAATTACCCGAATGGTTCGGCCATCTTCCGCCATCAGGCCATCAAACATGTCCATGATAATGTCGAAGAAGGTGGCATCGCGCAGATCGTAGGTCGCATCAATTGCAGGTGGCATATCATCCCGCAGGATCAATCGACGCGCCGCATTTCGATGCAAGACAATGGCAAAAGCTTCCGCGTTCGTCAGAAGTTCATCGCGGAGCGTATTGGCCACCATATTGTCCGGAGTTGCTTCGAGGGCAAGAGTTGCGATCTGTGCTTGAGCCAGGCGTTGCTTGATCCAGCTGTCCCTGAAATTAGAGAGTGAGGGCACATAGATCAGCACCTCTGCCAGCATCACAAAAAGAACTGTGAGGACCAGGAGCTGCGCCGACAGGTTGCGGCGCAAAGGGGCAACCAGACGTGCGACCGGTGCCGGGGTAAACCGGGGCCCGACTTGCTTGTCTGCATCCGACACATCGCTGATCTCGGGATCCATGTTCCGCCTGTTTTCCGTCGCGCATTGTTTATGCGCTGCCCAAGAGTATAGCGGAAAGGCACCCTATCCGAACAGGCCAAGGAACTTAACAATTGCCCTCGTTTTCCAGCTAAAGAGCGTCGGCGTGTAATAAGAACCGGCGGCCCGCTTGCTGATTTCCGTCAAGGTCGGGTACGGCGCAACCGCCCCAGCCATGGCACCAATTTTCAGCCCTTGAGACTTGGCAAGCACCCAGGGTTGCAATAGGTCGCCAGCATGGGGCCCGACAATACTCGCACCCAGGATACGGCCGTGACTGTCAGTGACGACTTTCACGAGGCCACGTGTTCTGCGTTCGGCTTGCGCCCGGTCATTTTCTGCAAGGGGCCAACGCAACACTTCGATCTTGCCATGCTTTTTGCGGGCTTCTTCTTCCATCTCGCCCACATGGGCAAGTTCCGGGTCTGTATATGTCGCCCAAGGAATAGAGGCATGGTCAGCTTTCGCCGGAATGCGGAACAGGATGTTCCGGATGACGATGCCTGCGTGATATCCAGCCACATGGGTGAATTGGAGGCCACCTGCCACATCACCGATCGCGAAGACTTTCTTGTTTGTGGTTCTGAGCCGCGCATCAACGGTAATACCGGTGCGCTCATATTTTATGCCCGCGTTTTCAAGGTCGAGCCCGTCGACATTTGGACGCCTGCCGACAGCCAGCAGCAGATGTGACCCAGACACCGTTTCTTCGCCAGCATCTGTCTCGATAGAGACACTCACGCCATCACCATCTTTCCCGACAGACGTAACCTTCGCGCCTTCGCGAATGTCGACCCCGTCTTCGCGAACGGAATCTAAAACCAGCGCCGTGAGTTCAGGGTCGTCTTTCCCAAGTGCCTTCAGCCCCTCAAGGACGGTGACCTTTGCGCCCAAGCGCCGGTGGGCCTGCGCCAGTTCCATCCCGATGGGACCGCCGCCCACAATAATGAGGTGATCCGGGCGTTCTTTCAGATCGAACATGGTTTCATTGGTGAGAAAAGGCACCGTGTCGAGGCCAGGGATCGGGGGGACCGCCGGAGACGACCCGGTCGCCACCACAAAACGTCGTGCTTGGATGGTCTTGTCGCCTGCCTGCACCGTTTTTGGGCCGATAAATTTCGCCGCGGCCTGAATGACGTTGACGCCCAAGCCTTCAAAGCGCTCCACGCTGTCTACGGGAGCGATACCGGCAATCACTTCATGAATATGATCATGAACACGGCCAAAGTCGACCTCAAGCGGCTGTGGTTTCACACCAAAGACTTCACCGTCGCCCATGCCATGGGCGTGCTTTCCGGCGGCGATCAGCGCTTTGGAGGGCACACAGCCATAGTTCAGGCAGTCTCCGCCCATCTTGCCTTTTTCGATAAGGACAACTTTTGCGCCCATCTGAACGGCACCTGCCGCAACAGAAAGCCCACCTGATCCTGCACCAATCACACAAATGTCCGCTGCGATCACATTGCTCATACTATTCCCTCACACTCCCAGATAGAGGATGCCCTTAAGCTTCTTTTTTTGAAAAACGTTTGTAGATAATCGGGATTAGAGAAAGCCCGGCCAAACCAAGGATAGGCAAGAAAACCTCCGGTTGGGTGATAACACTCAAATCAGGTTCGCTACCTTGGTCAAATATCGCCCCCAAACCATTGCCGATACTCGCAAACACGAACGTTGCAGGAATGATGCCCAGGAAAGTTGCAATAACGTAGGTGCGTAGATGAACGCCTAAGAAGGCAGGAGCCAAATTGACCAACCAGAAGGGAAATAAAGGCACGAGGCGCAACACCATCAGATAGGAGAAAGCGTCTTTCCGAAACCCCTCCTCCATCTTCTTGATTGTCGGCCCAGCCTTTTCTTTCAGAACATCTCCCAAGGCGGTTTTCGCTGCCAAAAACACGACACTTGCTCCAATGGTGGCACCAATAATTGTGTACAGACCTCCAAAGAACGTCCCAAACAGGAACCCGCCAGTGAGAGTTGCAACGGCACCTACCGGAATTGAAAATGCAACAGCCACGGCGTAACCGCCGATGTAAATCAGAGCTGCAATCAATGCGTAATCTGCAACAAGCTCCTGAAGAAGTTGTCTGTTCTCTTTCAGGGTCTCTAAATTCACATATTCATTGAGACCCAGGACAAAGAAAGCCACAAGTCCTGCAGCGAGCACCCCCAAGGGTATCAACCTGCCGAGACTGAACCCCGACTGCTTCACGTCTGAACTTTCCTCGCTCATATCTTTCCTCCCAGGCGGCTTCTTATGAGCCGGATGTGTCGTTCAGGGACCAATCATAGTCGTATCCCTGGACACGTGTTGTGTTTTCGAGTTTCTCTGCAAGATCGCCTTCGGCATATGACTTCAGGTGCGCAATAAGATTGGCTGTCCCTTTTCCAAAATCTTCCGAGTACCAATCATAGATCTTGGAGACGCGCAGAGCGCCTCCCTCAAAGGTCGCGCCACGAGGGCTATTGATATAGGCGCGGGCAGCAGCTTCGAGATCCGCCTCCAGCGTTTTCCCTGTGAAGGGCTTGGTTGGCAGGTTGGGACATCCAATGGAGGCACAATTTACCGCATAATGAACACGGGGGTCCTTCCAGATCGGACGCAGAATGCGATGTTCGATATCATCCAGCGTCAACCGCTCTCCGTCGACGGTTACGAGCTTCGCCCCCCAAGGGCCTATTGAGAAAAAGCCTGGGGAAATATTGATCTTGCGGATGGAACTGACGGGGTAGTGATCGAGGATCACCCGGACCGTTGCTGCGTTGTAAAGGTTCGCCCAGAAGGCAAACTGCTCATCTTTATTGAGCGCCTCTACTTCCACCGCCTCAAGACTGGTGATGTAGAGCTCCAGCTTGTCGCGATCTTCTTCACTCGCAGCCAGGCTCGCATAGTCGACCTTATTTGCGTCGCCATTCACGCCGGGGACGAGATAGGCGTCCAATAGCGCCTGCCAATCTGAATGATCAATGGTCACGGTCGAACTCTCCTCAAATGCGCTCCACCTGGTCCAGGCATCAGATGCTGGCACCTGGGTCGCGCCGATCAAAAGCCAAGCTAGGGCGATTATGCCTAGAAAGAACAACCCAATGGGTCTTGAGCGTTTCTTTGAACCGCCCAGGCGTCGATCATGCCGCTCTGTCACTGTAAGGACCATGTCACCTCCTTCTGCGCCAGGCCGTCATGCTTTCCAGGCGCAATGCTTCCGTGTGTAGCGGAAGGTGGGGAGTCCATGCGAAAAAACCTGCAAAAGTCACCTGCTTGTGAGAGAGCGTTAGAGAGGGTGAGCCTCAAGTGATCGGCAATGGAGCACCGAAATCCGCGACTTTTCAGGTCTCCGATGCCGTTTGAGGCTAAAATTGGCTGATTTCTGCGGCCTTTACCTTCAAAACACGCCCGGACAGTCGTTGACTTGCCCCCCGCCATTGCTTATACACGCGGCCAGTCTGGCCGTTGGGCATCCGCCCGCGGCTTCTATTGTTATGGGGCACACCAGCAACGTCTGGTCGGGAGCCCTAGCCGGAGAAGACCCGTGAAACGGACATATCAACCAAGCGCACTCGTTCGCAAACGCCGTCATGGTTTCCGCGCCCGCAAAGCAACAAAAGCTGGCCGCGCGATCCTTTCTGCGCGCCGTTCAAAAGGCCGTAAGAAGCTTTCCGCTTAAGCTCTCCCTAAGGGCGAGATGACCCTCTCTTGCAGGGTCTGTGATGCGGAGAGCCCCTTTTCTTGTCGAGGACCCGCTCTTTTCGAAGAACCAAGGGGATCCAATGATGGAGCGCCTCAAGGCCCGCCGCGATTTCCTGAAAGCTGCCAGAGGCCGCAAATGGGCGGCTCCCGGACTCGTGCTTCAGGCCCAGGCGCAGACCGAGCCCCAAGCAGAGGCACGGGTCGGCTTTACCGTCACAAAAAAAGTGGGCAAAGCCCATATTAGAAACCGGGCGAAACGTCGGCTGCGTTCTGTCGCATCTGACGTTCTGGCACTTGCCGCGCGTCCGGGTTACGACTACGTCCTAATCGGACGCGCGGGAACCGTTTCCCGCTCCTATCCTGATCTTACGAAGGATCTTGAAACGGCTCTCGCCAAAGTGCATGCGCAGAAGAAACGCGTTGACACAGATAAGCGGCGACAGGCATCTCAGAAACAAGGGTGATCTTAGTTCATGTCTGACAATAAGAATTTACTTCTTGCCGCTGTCCTATCGATAGCCGTTCTTGCAGGTTGGCAGTACTTCTTTATTGAGCCGAAGATGGAAGCCGAACGCGCTGTGCAGGCTGAAATTGCTGCGGCCCAGGAAGAAGCAGCTGAATCAGCTATCCCACAAGTCCTCGAGAGCCGACCCAACAGCCCCGCTGATCTTGCCGACGGCACACTGCTTACCGGCCTGCCGCGTGACCTGGCGCTCACCCAAAGCGAGCGTGTGCAGATCGATACGGACCTTGTCGCAGGCTCGGTCTCGCTCACCGGCGCACGGATCGACGATCTGCAACTGCACACCTATCGCGAGACTGTTGACCCCAACTCACCAGAAATCGTTCTCTTCTCGCCGGCCAATTCCATCTCACCCTATTTCGCTGAATTTGGATGGTCTGCGCCTGCATCTGCGGGCTTGAAGCTTCCTACCCGTGACACTGTTTGGACAGCACCTGCAGGTGCGTCGCTTGCCGCCAATGGGTCTGTCACCCTCACTTATGACAATGGCGAAGGCCTCCTCTTCAACCGCACAATTACGATCGATGAGAACTACATGTTCACCATCGATCAGAACGTCACCAACAATACCGGCGCCGCGGTCACACTTTACCCCTACGGCCTGGTGTCGCGCACGGGCACGCCAGAGATTGAAGGCTTCTTCATTCTGCATGAAGGCATGATCGGTGTGCTGGGCGAAGAAGAGGGGCTTGTCGAAATTGATTATGATGACATCCTGGAAGACCGTGAGATCAAATATACGGCCAATGAAGGCTGGCTCGGCATTACCGATAAATATTGGGCAACAGTCCTGATCCCTGAACAAGGCAAAAATTTTGATGCGCGGTTTTCCGAAGGTCCTGATCCGCGCAAGAATGTCTATCAGACTGACTATCTGGTCGTTGACGGCCTGACGGCAGCCCCTGGCGCCTCCCTCAATCATACAGCGCGGCTTTATGCGGGCGCCAAAGTGGTCGACATGATCGACAGCTATGATGAGGCGGGTATCTTCCGCTTTGAGCTGATGATTGACTGGGGATGGTTCTACTTCCTCACAAAGCCCCTCTTTATCGGGCTTGACTATGTTTTCGGCATTGTCGGCAATTTTGGGATCGCCATTCTGATCGTGACGGTCATCATCAAACTTTTCTTCTTCCCGCTCGCCAACCGCTCCTATGAAGCGATGAGTAAGATGAAGAAACTGCAGCCCGACATGGAAAAGCTGCGCGACCAATATGCTGATGACAAAATGAAGCAGCAGCAAGAGATCATGGAGCTCTACAAGAAAGAGAAAGTGAACCCGCTGGCTGGTTGTTTGCCGGTGGTGATCCAGATCCCTGTCTTCTTTGCCCTCTATAAGGTCCTCTTCGTCACCATCGAAATGCGCCATGCGCCCTTCTATGGCTGGATCCAGGATCTGTCCGCGCCTGATCCAACGACCCTGTTCAACCTGTTTGGTCTGATCCCCTGGGATCCTCCATCACTTCTGATGGTTGGTGTTTGGCCGCTTCTCATGGGTATCACCATGTTTGTGCAGCAGCGCATGAACCCCGCACCCGCCGACCCAACGCAACAGATGATCTTCACCTGGATGCCGGTCTTCTTCGTCTTCATCCTGGCAAGTTTCCCGGCTGGTCTCGTGATTTATTGGGCATGGAACAACCTGCTATCTGTTCTTCAGCAGGGCGTCATCATGCGCCGTCAGGGCGTCCCGATTGAGCTTTTCTCAAACTTGGGTTTTGAGAAATTGTTCAAGCGCTCTGCCAACAAAGACGAAACTTAGCGTGTAATGGACGACGACACTCCGGAACGGAAGGCAGAGCTGGCGAAAGGGCACTGGCTCTTTGCGCAGCCATGCACTTTCGTGAAAGGCGTGGTGAAACTTGAGGGACTTCCCAACGACGCGCTCCCTGAGATCGCCTTTGCCGGGCGATCCAATGTAGGCAAGTCGAGCCTTGTCAATGCTATGACAGGCCGCAAAACCCTAGCACGTACATCCAACACACCCGGTCGCACACAAGAGGTGAACTATTTCACCCTTGGGCAACCGAGCTGCGAAGGTCTTTTTCTGGTTGATCTGCCGGGTTATGGCTACGCCCGAGAATCCAAAGACCGGATCGCAACCTGGACCGACCTGGTGATGACCTATCTGCAGGGCCGCGCCACACTGCGCCGGGTCCTGCTGCTCATTGATGCGCGCCATGGCATCAAGAAGAATGATGAAGAAGTGATGGCCATGCTGGACAAGGCAGCGGTCTCCTACCTCATCGTGCTCACCAAAGCCGACAAGCTCAAAAAGGGCGAAATTGAAAAGCGGCTGGAAACAACCAAGGCTCAGCTTCGCAAACATGTCGCGGCGTTTCCAGAAATAGCGGTCACGTCCTCTGAAAAAGGTACGGGCATTCCTGAACTCCGCGCCCATATTGCCGAACTGGCAGAGCTTGCGCCCATGGGATATAAAGCTGACAAGTAAAGTCTGGCGCGATACCAGGCTCACAAGCAGGGGGCAGGCGTGCACAAGTGGGGCGCGCTTATCAGACAGCAGCGATGATCGACCAAGAAAATGACCCAGAGACCGGCATTGACCGGGCAAAAATCCTCTCTGAAGCGCTTCCCTACATGCAGCGCTATGACAAGCGGACGGTTGTGGTCAAGTATGGCGGGCATGCCATGGGCGATGCCGAGCTTTCAGCTCAGTTCGCCCGCGACATTGTCCTTCTCAAACAGTCTGGCATTAACCCCATTGTGGTCCATGGCGGTGGCCCGCAAATCGGCGCGATGCTGAAAAAGCTCAATATTGAAAGCACGTTTTCCGATGGCCTCCGTGTCACCGATAAAAATACGGTGGAAATCGTGGAGATGGTGCTAGCAGGATCCATCAATAAACAGATTGTCGGCGCACTCAATCAAGCGGGCGGGCGGGCCGTTGGGCTTTCGGGCAAAGACGGCAACCTTCTTATTGCGCGAAAAGTCGCACAGAAACATGATCCGGATTCCAATGTGGAAAAAGCGGTTGATCTTGGGTTTGTCGGGGAGCCTCAGAAGGTAAATCCGGAAATTCTGGAAACCATGATTGCCTCTGACATTATTCCGGTCATCGCGCCCCTTGGCGTGTCGGAGACAGGGGACACCTACAATATTAATGCTGATACTGTGGCGGGCGCCATCGCTGCGGCTACAAATGCCAAGCGTCTTCTCCTTCTTACCGATGTGAGCGGTGTTCTCGACAAAGAAGGAACACTCGTCACCGGCCTTACCGTCGCCGAAGCCAACGCCTTGATGGCAGATGGAACCATCTCCGGTGGCATGATTCCGAAGCTTGAAACCTGCATTGACGCTGTGGTTGATGGGGTTGAAGCCGTCGTCATTCTGGACGGCCGGGTGCCCCACGCTGTTCTGCTGGAACTCTTTACCGAACATGGTGTCGGGACGCTCATTAAAGACGGCTAGCGCCTAAGCGGCGACAAACACGCAACGGAGACCCGAGAATACTTGGCAGACCTCGCCAGAATGCTATTGTCTGATCAAAGAAGCTTGGCTGGGAGGCTTCGCCGGGGGCACGTGTTTTGGGTCGAGAAATATGAACGAAGCTAACAGCGGGCTGCGATTGACCGCTCAGCACAACGCCTTAACGGCAACCTTATTCTGCGCCGTGCTCCTTTTAGCATCCCTGTTTTTGGCCTCTCCAGCAAAAGCAGAATATCGCTTCTGCAACACCACCACCTATGTCCTGGATGCAGCGATTGGCTATGAAACCGATGAAGGGTGGCAAAGCCAGGGATGGTTCCGCATCCTTCCCGGCGCCTGCAACGCCGTTCTTCCCGGCCGCATTGAACAAGACGAATATTATGTCTTTGCTCGCTCGATCGATGCACATGAAGGCGGCACAAAATATTTCAGCGGGTCCGACCGTTTCTGCACGGCACCAGGGGATTTCCTCGTCAATGACCGAACGAATTGCGCGACGCGCGGATTTGACGGGTTCGACTTCACCCGCGTTGAAACGCGCACAGGCGACAAGTGGACGACGACCTTCTCAGAACCCAGCAATTACACGCTTAAGCGCGCAGAGATAGCCGGAGCCCAGAGACTGCTGCGCGACACCGGTGCTTCGATTTCCCAGATTGATGGACTGAGCGGCAGACGTACAACGACTGCGATTACGACCTTCCAGCAATCAATCAACCTTCGGGCAGACGGCAAAATTACGCCCGCTCTCTTTAACGCTCTTATCGAGAGCGCTGATCAGCGCCAGGCCGCGACAGGCCTGTCGATCTGCAACACAACAGATTTTCTCGTCTGGGCAGCCGTTGGCTATCAGAGCGGGGAGGATTTTGCATCCAGCGGGTGGATCCGCATCGAACCGGATCGCTGCGAGAAGGCTATTAAGGGCGAACTGAAAGAGCAGTATTATTACACCTATGCAGAGGCCGTTGATGGGGGCGGGCTGGTCGCGCGCCGCGCTGGACAGGACCTTGTCTGGGCGGGTAATCACACTTTCTGCACCAAGGGCACCCGGTTTGAGATTGAGGGCCGGGAGAAGTGCCAGGATCGCGGTTTTGATGACACTGGCTTCAAACGGATTGATACAGGCGAGGCACTTGTTTGGACAGAAACGCTTAAATAGCCAGCCTCGCTCTAACCCTCTCCCTTAGGCGCAACTTCAAAAAACGCCAGCTGCAGGTTCATTTTCTCGTCTTCAAGCGGATATTCAAAGCCGTTTTTGGGGAGCAGAAGGTCCGTGTGTTTTATGTGCAGCGCCTTTTGAACGGCTAGCGCTGTTCTCATGCTGAGTTCCGCCTTCCAACAGACAGACGTAATCGCTTCTGGCGATTTGGCGTCCATAATCTCTGTAATTTTTTTGACAGGCACCTCAACCAAGAGCGAGAGTGCCATGCTCAGGCATTCATTCTGGCCCATGTCCGCGAGCGATGTGACCGCCGCATTGTCGAGCTTGCCTGCTTCATAGGCCTTGCGAACGGAAGCAAGGGTCGCGTCCAGATTTTCTGTGCCATCTTCGCCGTCAATGCGCTCCATCACGCGATCACGCAGTTCTTTCTGTGTTTCTTCGTCTAACCCTTCCCGTGCCAGCAGGTCCTCAAGCAGGGATCTGGCGACAAAACTCGCGATCCGGCGGATAGCTCGGATGGACAGGTTGGGCCGCATTACCAGGGGTTCGTGAAGCGCTTCAATGTCAATCGCTTTGGTGATCAGAAGGTCGAGTGTGTCCTCTCGGATCTGCACATTCGGATTGGCGAGCAATGCGGTCACAGCTGGTATGTCCAGAGACCGGGCAACTTTCTCGACAATTTCTTCACCCATGTTTTCACGGCGGGCAATAGCTTCTGCGACCCCGTCTACGGCGCTGCCTGCGATCAGTTCCATCAAGTCTGCGTCGGACAGAAGCGGCGAATATTCAAGCACCGGCGCCGCAACTGATATCTCAGCGTCCTTGGCGAGTTTCTGAATGATGCGCGGCGGTACATTCTCGGTCGCCTTTATCTCTTCAGCGACAATGGCACGCACACGCGGAAGTTTGTCTGCGGCGAGCTTCTCAACGAGTGTGATGACACGCTCCAGAAGATCTTCTTGCATGGTTTCATCAGCACCTGGAACCAGCCGCGATATCCGCCGCGCGAGTTCTACCCGAACGAGCTCTTCAGGGTCGTCGGCCAAAATCTCGCTGGCTTGTATGGGCGTTGATGGGTTTGCGGCAACCGCAACACGCACATCCAGCATCTCATCTTCCGACAGGTAGTAGAGCACTTCGCGAGGCGCGTCAGTCCGGGAGGCAAGTTCCCGTTTGGCCGCCCGAGAATGCTTCTCCAGAACGGCACGCGCGTCCTCATAACTCAGATCACCCGGTAGGCGCCGCCAGGTGAAGATTTTTTTCAACAGGTTTTTCATGATGTCCCCTCGGACAGGTTCCCGGTTATCCCATCGCCGATTGTTGGCTGCGCCATTGGTTCCAAGGTCAGACGGTGATCTTCGGTTGCCATTTTCCAGGTTCCCTTACCAGACCGTTTCACCTCGTAAAGAGTATGATCGGCACGAGCCATCAGGCTCTGCAGTTTTTCGCCAGACTTTGCACTTGCGATCCCAATAGAGAGGCCTGGTAGAACCTCCTCGCCATATTCAGCCGCAACGACGTTAAAGGCGCGGACAAGTCGTTCTGCAGCCAGGGCAGCAAGAGCACCAAGGGCACCAGGCGCTTCACCACAGGAGCCAATCCACATGGCGAACTCATCGCCTCCTAGTCGGGCCGCGAGATGATCTCCTCTGGGCAGGTCAGCCATCGCATCTCCCATCAGGGAAGAGAGTGATGTCAGCAATGCATCGCCAACAGGATGCCCATAGGTGTCATTGACCGCTTTGAAATTGTCCATGTCGATGAACATGAGATTTCCCACGACATCCTCTCCGGTATACATGTGCAGGCTTTTGCTCACACCTGCGATGAAGGCGCGCCTGTTCAAAAGTCCGGTCAATTCATCGGTCCTGGACAATCGATCCAGCTCACGGAGTTGGCGCGCATGTTCGATCGCGTTCGAGAGGTGATCCGCCGCGTGGGCAAGCATGGCTTCGGCTCGCCCCGCCGTGTCCAAAAGCACGACGAACCCGTTCATGACATCCCAATGATGGGTAAGCAGGCAGAGGAAAGGCCCTTCCCGCCATATCTGATAGGCCTGCGCTTGCTCATCTGAGGGAATGGCGGTGTCCATCAATGTCGCAAAATCCGGGTCCGGGAGATCGGTAGCCATGGTTGAGTCAAGGTGGCGCGCTGCCGGTTTCAACGGTGTGCCATCAGCCTGGAGAGGCACGATCCATGCGGCGGCTGCCTGAAACGACGTCACCAATACGCGGGCGGCAGCACGGAGCATATCGTGGGGCTGCATTTCCTGTTGGATCGCGCGGGCAATTGCGGAGATGAGCGCGTCATCGTCGCGCTGCTCGTCAAGCTCGCGCGCCCGGCGACGTTCGGCGGTCACATCACGGGCAACGCCGCGCGCACCACACCACTCGCCCCGATCATCGGTGAGCGGGCGAACCGAGGCGATAAGACAGGCCGCGTTCCCATCTTCACCTCGGATCCAAACTTCGGTTTCTGTAGTTGGTTCTCGTGCTGCGAACAGCGCAACTAGATGGTTTGCCTCGTGCGGGTCCATGGCGAGGCCCGCAGGGGACGCACCGTTCAACGCCAATGGTAGATAGCCGACAATGCCCTGGGGACTTACAAATGAGAATTTTGACGACGCGTCGACTTCCCAGACAAAATCGCCGGAACAATCTGCGAGGTCGCGATAAAGAGCGCGGGAACTGACCAGCGCCTCCACCAGATT
>NZQM01000109.1 GCA_002695905.1 Parvibaculum sp. | reverse complement strand
TTCCTTGTCGCCAATGAAGACGGACGCTGCCATATTGGTCCGGAACTGTTCTTTAGCGGCCAGCAGCATGCCTGGACCCGGTTTTCGCCATGGATGTGTCTGCCGAAATTTTTCGATGGTCGCGTCCGGGTGATAGGGGCAGAAGAAAACCTGATCTATGGGCGCTTCATTTGCGTGAAACTGATCAGTCATCCAATTTGTCAGCCCCCAAAACTCATCTTCCGTGTAATATCCCCGACCAATTCCCGATTGGTTGGTGACAACGACAACCCCATAGCCTTTTTCTCTCGCCGCACATACGAGACCGAATATTCCGGGTACAAACTCAAATTCTTCGCGCTTTGATACGTAACCATGGTCGACATTTATGACGCCATCTCGGTCGAGGAAAAGCAGTCGATGATAGGTCGTGTGCATTGACGTAGTCATGTTTGCAGCATACCCCACAGCTAGCCTGTATTCGTAAATGAATGCGAACCCCAAGCGGTCAACGCACTGTACCTTTAGCATTTGATTATCGGCTGGAATGCCAGCCTTGCTTGGGGCTCGTGGTCGGAGTGAGTGGATTCGAACCACCGACCCCCTCGTCCCGAACGAGGTGCGCTACCAGGCTGCGCCACACTCCGGCAAGTGAATGGAATATCGAAAGCAGATTATATTAACCCGCTTTTGCCTCAGCAAGAGGTGGGAATCCGACGCCTTTGCGTTCTGCAAGTTTCGCGTGCCGGGAGCTGGCAATTTTATGTTTTGAGACGCGCCCACCCACAATTCCGTGCAGCATTTCGGCTAGAGCGGCGGGCTGGGAGAGAAACGGTGAATGCGAACTGTCGAGTGTTAAGACATTTTTGAAAGCTGCGTGCGTCTGCATTCGTTTTTGCAGTTCCGGTGAAATGACGCGGTCTTGAAGACACTCAATGTAGCTCATGGGTCGACTACCGGCGCCCTTGTCGGTGATCCGCGCAAACTCTACAATAGGCAGGCCGGACTGGCTGCAAAGCCGTCCGACCGCTTGATCCGCAAGATCCTTAGGGCAGTCGTGATAAAAAGTTTCGGTGGCAAGATCTGGGTTGATATGCGCTCGAAAACGCAACCAATCTGTTCGGACAGCAGGCCAGAGTTGGGTGGTTTCATCGCTAAGAACCAAGGAACGCATCCGCGTCCACCTGTTCATCCGAGGAAGATAGGCCGTCAAATAGACGAGTTGATCAAAAAGGGTCGGCTGCATCTCGGCCGCACGGGAGATTGCCATGCCACCCATTGAATGCCCAACCAGGGTAACCGGTTCGCCAATCTGCCGAGCAGCGGCGCAGATAGCGTGTCCATATCGACGAAGAGATATCTGATAGCTGGGAAGACCCCTGGTCCAATGACCTGGGAGCGTTAGCGTGTGCACGGCGTGGCCCCGAGCGGCGAGTTCGGGAACCAGTAATTCCCAACACCGTTCGTCATGCCATGCACCGTGAATCAGCAAAAACGCTGCCATAAGGTCCTCGAATACTACGCAATACGCTCCCCATGCCCGACGCACCAAGTATTTGACGCTCAGACTTAAGGTCTACAAGATGAGGCAAGGGTCTTAACGGGGGGATAAAGAATGGCGAAATTCTTTGGTTTTTTGGCTGTTCTGCTGGGTATTTTGGCAGCCTACCTGTCATTTTGGCCGGTGCAGATTGACCCCGTCGCTTGGACGCCCCCGGAAGATGCCGGGAAAACAGGACCCTTTGCCGCCAACGACGCGCTCACGTCATTAACCCACATCGCTGAAGGGCAGGGGATAGGGCCGGAAGACACGACGATTGGCCCTGGAGGCTGGCTTTACACAGGCTATGCAGATGGTCGCATCGTTAGGATCAACCCGGTCGAGGGGGCTGAAGCGGCAGATACATTCATTGAGAACCTGCCCGCACATCCCGACAATCTGTCCAGAGCGCCTGACGGCACTTTTTGGATCGCACTGGTGGCGCCGCGATCTGCTGATCTGGACGGTCTCATGCCGACACCCTTCTGGCGAACGGTCCTAATGCGTCTTCCAGAAGCCATGCGAGGTGGGCTGATCCAGCCGTTCGGATGGATTATCGCCGCCAATGAGGCCGGAGAGGTGATCGGAAACCTTCAGGACCCCAATGGTCACTTTGGAACGATCACCAGCGTGAATGAGTACGGGGGGTTCTCTACCTGGGCAGTCTTGTTGAAGAAGCAGTTGGCCGCCTTCCAGCACCGTGAAACCTCGGCGCTTAGTCCGTTGGTGGTCCTTTTAGCTCAACAACATTTCCTTCAGGGTCTTTGATGTAGATCGACGGGCCGTTGCCCTCTGCGCCATAGCGAATGCTGCTTTCCTCGACCGAAAGGCCGCGGGATCGCAGATAGGTCACCATCGCGGCATCGTCCCACGGGTCAATGCGGAGGCAGAAATGGTCGAGATTTCGCCCCGCCACGTCAGCAAGGCGGCCCTCGACACCAATGATGTCGATCAGCGATTGCCCCGCGCGCAGCTGTGTCAGTTGAATCTGGGGAATTTCCCGTTCAACGATTGCGCCCAACACGTTGACATAGAACCCAATCAGCATGGCGGGATCAGGAGTCCGCAGAACGATGTGGTCCAGTCCCTTGAGAGAAAAGGGACGGGGTAAGGCATGGGATTGGTGCGTCATGGGCGTGACCTGCGATCTGGATCAAAAAACCGTTCAAAACCGTCGGAAATAAGCGATTTAGCTCAATATATATTGCACGCTGCGCCGCTTCGAGCTATGTGCATGTTCTGACAGTAAATGCTGTTTGTTGGGGCGTGGCCAAGTGGTAAGGCACCGGTTTTTGGTATCGGCATGCGCAGGTTCGAATCCTGCCGCCCCAGCCATTGTTGACAGAAAACAGATCCGGGGGCCCCTGGGCTGCGCAATTCCCTAATTCGATGGAAATTGGTAGAGAACATGCGGCGCCTGATCCGTCATGAATTTGCAATACTTTCTGCGAAAGGCGAAATCACCAGGCCGCTTGGGCTTTTACTGATGGCAATTGCGATATAGTTGGCAGTGGGAGCCGGAGGTCAGAAAGACAGTGGGGCAGTTTGCTCCAAATCTCATTGATTTCGGTAAAGGCCTTATTCCACGGACCCGGTCGCCTGTAGCTCATTCGAATAGGATTGGAACTGAAGAATATGCGGCGGTGTTGGGTTTTTTTGGCCGCGAGCTGCCAGTCAGGGGATTGAGAAAAACGAATGAGAAAAGATCACGCTATGCCTGGGCGTTTGCGCCTATGGGGGTTCTCTTTCCTTTTACTGTTTCTTCCATTTTTTGGTCTTGTGGCGCCGAAGAGTGCAGGTGTGATTGTCCCTCTATCGACCATCATGGTCTTTAGTGGATGGGTTGTTGAAACGAAGAACCTCTCCCTGTTGCGTTCTAAGGCATGGTGGGTGGTTCTCGCGGTTGTCTGTTTTGCTGCCTTGGGCTTGGTCTGGGCGCCGGACCTTGAAATCGCGCTGGATCGGATCCTGAAATTGATTGTGTTTTTGCCTGCCGGGACGGTGCTTGTCTTGATCGCAGCACAGAGTGATAACATCGGCGGTGATGAGTCACGCAAGCTTTTACTTTCAGGGCTGGGCCTAGGGGTGCTTCTGCTCGCATGGGCGGTTATTACGGCCGGCCCGCTGAGCGTCTTGTTACCTTCAGATTTGCACTACCTTCAAGGTCCGTCTGGTGAGAACCGTGGAGCGGTACTTTTGGCGCTCCTAGCAACTGCTTATCTTTTAGCAGCGCGCGGCATCATACCCACTCCATGGGCCTGGGCTGGGGTTTTATGCGTTGGTACGTTACTGATGTTTGCCGCCAGTCAAACAGCTTTTGTTGCATTTCTCGTCTGGGTCGCGGTGTGGGCGGCGGGCTCAATATATCCGGCTCTGGTGAGACAGTTTGTGGTCTGGGGGGGGGCTTTGTTCATCCTCGCGCAGCCGTTTCTTGTGCTGGCGATTGAGTGGATGGATCCATCACGCAGCTTTGACATAGAGGTTGCTTCGGTTGGTGCGCGCCTCGATATCTGGATTGCGGTGGCACACAAAGCAATGGAGGCGCCCCTATTCGGGCATGGATTGGAAGCGACACGGTCAATAACAGACTGGGCGAATGAATTTCGTTATTTCAACGGTCCGAATATTCCGCATCCTCACAATGGGATTTTGCAGATCTGGATTGAATTTGGGCTGACGGGCGCTCTCGCGGCTGCCTTCACTTGGGTCGGCCTATTGACCTCTCTGGATCAGTACAGGAAAGAGGATCAGGTTGCCCTATTGTCGCTTGCATCTTCGCTTTTGGTGGTTGTTGGCATCTCCCATGGTCTGTGGCAAAGCTGGTGGTTATGGGGTGCGTTCGGCGTTGTTGCAGTGACACTAACGCAGGTGAGACGGGAAGGTTCTAGCCTAGCTACCGGCCATTAAGGCTATATGTGTTTGGATAGGCAGTCTTTGGTAAAACTCAAGAATCAAGGTTTGGTGGATGCAGCAAAGGCCTAGAGCACTTTCCGGACAAACCGGAATGTTCCCAAAATGATCAAGCGCTGTTTTGACATTGTTGTATCTTTGTGTGCGCTAACCATACTCGCGATACCGATGGCCTTGATCGCGATCCTGGTACGTTTGAGTTTAGGCACACCCATTCTATTTCGTCAGGAACGGATCGGATTAGGGGGGCAGCCCTTCCATATTGTAAAGTTTCGGACAATGCTGACCGCAACGGATGCCAACGGCGACAATCTTGCAGATGAGACCCGGTTGACAGCTATCGGACGTATTTTGAGATCAACCAGCGTTGATGAACTCCCCGAGATTTGGAACATCCTCCGCGGAGATATGAGCCTCGTTGGGCCCAGGCCGTTGCTGCCGGAATACCTGCCTTACTATCTGCCAGAACAAATGCGGCGTCATGAAGTGCGTCCAGGCCTTACCGGACTGGCGCAGGTTAATGGTCGGAACAACCAGAGTTGGGACAATCGCTTCAGCTTGGATGTCGAATATGTAGATACGCGGAGTTTCATTGGTGATCTGCTCATCCTATTGAAGACGGTTTTGCGGGTCCTTACACGTCAGGGTGTTAGCGCAGAGGGCCATGAGACGATGCCAAGGTTTGACGATCAGGTAAAAGCAGGATTGGCGAGGGGGCAAATGACAAAGGACACACAGACATGAGGGGCGTGTGGGTTTTAGGTGGCGGAGGGCATGCCAAAGTGGCGATAGCCACATTGCAGTCTGACGGGAAAACCGTCGCAGGTGTGTATGACGACGATGCGTCAAAACAGGGAGCTGTGCTTCTCTCAGCCAGAATTGACGGCGTGACGCCTGACCTTTCCTGGTGGCAGGCCGAACCTCGTTCAGCCCTGATTGCAATCGGAAACAACGCTACGAGGCAGCGAGTGGCGGAATTGCCAGCAGATTGGGTCACCGCAACCCATGAAACTGCGCATGTGCATGATACTGTTCGTGTTGGCAGTGGCTCACTTATATGTGCCGGTGTTGTTATTCAACCTGATGCCAACATCGGGCGGCATGTGATTGCCAATACTGCTTGTTCCATCGACCATGACTGCACCGTGGGAGATTTTTGCCATATCGCACCAGGTGTAACATTGGCTGGCGAGGTGACCGTTGGCGCCCGCGCATTTGTGGGCGCAGGTGCAACAATCATACAAGGGGTGCACATCGGCACAGACGCCATCATTGGCGCTGGTGCGGTGGTGACGAAGGATGTTCTATCAGGTGACAAGGTTGCGGGCGTACCGGCACGAAAGATAAGCAATGGCTGAGGACTCAAAGATACTACTTTCGCCGCCGCACATTTCTGGCCGCGAACGTGAATTGGTTGGAGAAGTGTTCGACAGCAACTTCATCGCGCCCGCTGGGCCAATGATCGACCGTTTCGAGGAGGCCTTTTGCGCCACGACAGGACACAAAGCCGCAGTGGCGCTATCCAGCGGCACCGGAGCTATGGATATTGCCCTGCGGCTTCTGGGCGTGGAGCGGGGTGATGATGTCTGGGTTGCGGACCTGACTTTCATCGGAGGCGTGTCGCCTATCAAGTTTCACGGGGCAAACCCAGTCTTTCTAGATGTTTCTCCTGATACATGGACGCTCGATCCGACACTTCTTGCATACGAGCTAGAAAAAGCAAACAAGGTTGGAAAGCTGCCGAAAGTCGTTATCCCGGTTGACCTCTATGGTCAGTCCTGTGATCTAGATCGAATCGTGAGCGTCTGCGACCAGTATGAAATTCCTGTTGTCGTCGACTCGGCTGAGGCAATGGGCACGCGATACAAAGATCGCCATGCGGGCAAAGGCGCCAAGTTTGCTATTTACTCTTTCAATGGCAATAAAATAATCACGACTGCTGGCGGCGGCATGCTTGCCAGTGACGACAAAGAAATGATCGCACGCGCCAAGTACCTTTCACAACAGGCACGGCAGCCAGTGCCCCACTATCAGCATACAGAGACCGGGTACAATTATCGTATGCCCAGCCTCTGTGCTGCAGTTGGAGTTGGCCAATTGGAAGTTCTGGATGAGCGAGTTCGCCGCCGTCGCGAAATATTCGCCAAATATGCGACATCGTTTAATTCAATTTCGTCAATCTCCATGATGCCAGAGGCAAGCTATGGGGCCTCAAATCGCTGGTTGTCAGTGATCACCCTTGATCCGGAGAAAACCCAGGTAACACCGGCGGAAGTCTGCAGTTTTGCTGATACGCAAAACGTTGAATGCAGACCTGTTTGGAAACCGATGAGCCAGCAGCCGGTTTTCAAAACCGAACGTTTTACCTCGACTGGAGTTTCAACTAGTCTATTCTCCGCAGGGGTGTGCTTGCCATCTGGCAGTGCGATGAGGGATCAGCAGATTGAGAGGGTTGTGCTGGCAATAGCAGGATCGCTCAAAAGATTTTGAGTCAAAATATTGGGGACCAGCGTGTCACAGCGCGTTTTGTATATTTTTCCATTGGCGATCAACCTCACGATCCATTGGGTCGATCGTGTGAAGTGGGTCGCTGCGCTTGGCGCTGAGGTTCATGTTGCTGTTCCCGATGATCCAGTTCTTGATGAGCTGGATCTGGAGGGGATCACCCTTCACAGAATAAATGCCCCGAGAAACCGTTTGCGGTTTCTTTATGATATTTCCCTTATCAAAGAAATTCCGCGTGTCATCCGCGCCGTCCGACCGGATTTGCTGCACGCTGCGACGACACGCCCAGTGCTCTATGCAGGTTTTTTTGGCCGGTTGTTTGGCGTTCGGGCTGTGGTGCTAAGCGTCACGGGATTAGGCTATTTGTTTATCGGTCAGTCGCTGGCTGTGCGCGCAATGCGTACCATAGCGTCAATTTCTTATCGGTTTGTTCTGAAGCAAAAAAACTCTGTCACTATCTTCGAGAATGGCAACGACCGAGACGTCTTTCTTCAAAACGGATATGTAAACGAAGACCAAACATTCGTTCTTGTTGGGGGTGGCGTGGACCTGGAAAAATATGTTCACACGCTTGAACCAGAAACCAAAAAGCCCATCGTTGTGCTCGCAGGGCGTTTGCTCAGAGACAAAGGTGTCGTCGAATTTTACGAAGCAGCAAAAACCCTGAAGCTAAGAGGTGTGCAGGCCCGGTTTGTGCTCGTAGGTGATGTTGATCCGGGAAACCCCGCAACGCTGGCGTCCAAGACGATAAAAGATTGGGTTGAGACGGGCCACATTGAGTGGTGGGGCTGGCGTAAGGATATGATCGAAGTCTATCAGCAATGCAGTCTCTTTTGTCTTCCCTCCTACAGAGAGGGAGCGCCTCGAACAATAATTGAGGCTGCAGCGATCGGGCGTGCAACGGTGGCAACAGATGTGCCAGGGTGTCGGGATGTGGTGGTGGACGGTGTCACGGGACGTCTCGTCCCGGCTAAGGCGGTTGGACCGCTCGCTGATGCACTCCAAGAATTGATCGAAGACGCGCCGACTAGGCGCGAGATGGGCACTGCCGCGCGCCGTTATGCCGAGCGATCATTTTCGAACCAGACACGAGCAAAAGAGCTCGTCAATATCTACGAAAATCTTCTTGAGAAGCCTCTAGTAGACACATCCGATGACGCGGAAAGCCCGGTCAAAGCTCAATCCGTCTCCTGAACTTGCAGCTCATAGAGTGTTGCATAAAGTCCCCCTTGAGCCATCAGCGCGTCATGCGGCCCGATTTCCCGAACCTCACCTTGAGCCAGCACCACAATTCGGTCGGCTTCTCGAATGGTCTGCAATCTATGGGCAATGATGATTGAGGTGCGTCCCTCTGTGAGTTTCCGCAGCGCATCCTGAATGACGAGTTCGGTTTCCGTATCCACACTGGCAGTCGCTTCATCCAGAATGAGGATGTCTGGATCTACGGCGAGTACCCGCGCGAAGGCCAGCAGTTGTCTTTGTCCGTGGCTCAGATTTCGGCCACGCTCCACCAGTGGTGTGTCATATCCCAACGGCAGTTGTCGGATAAAGGTATCCGCATTCACCGTCTTTGCAGCCTCAATAGCGGCCTCTCGTGAGATGGTCGGATCGCCAAGCGCAATATTGTCATAGATGCTGCCAGAGAAAATATGAAAATCCTGCAGGACGACGCCAACTTTGCGGCGAACCTCCGATGGCGCCACATCCATAATATCGACACCATCAATGGTGATTTCACCCGGTGCCACGTCATAGAAGCGACAGAGAAGACGAATGAGCGTCGTTTTTCCAGACCCGGTCGGGCCCACAATCGCGATCTTCTCGCCAGCTGCAATGTCGAAGCTCACATCTTTGAGAATTGGGTTTCCCGACCTATATTCAAAGTTCAGTTTGTTAAAGCAGACCGCGCCGCTGAGCTGCGTCGGCAGCACTTTGGGGCTGGCAGGCTCGGTCAGGGCCTCTTTCCAATCAAGCGCCTGGAATATCCGTTCGCAGCTTGCCATGGCGCGAAAGAGGACATTCCACTGTTCGCCCATGGCCACAATTGGCCGGAATAGCATTTCAGTGAAGCTCGCAAACAGAATGATGCTGCCGAGGGTCACGTCTGCACCCACCACCTGTGCGCCGCCAAACCAGATGATGGTTGCCATGGCGAGGAAGATCAGGCTGTCCATCGCCGGGCCATAAAGGCTTTCAATCACAACAGCCCGGTTTTCCTGATGGCGGTTCTCCGAGTTGATACCTGAATAGCGATCAAAGTTGATCTCTTCGCGCTGGTAAAGCTGGACAACTTCCATGCCTGACAGGTTTTCCTGCAGGTTTTCATTGAGTCGGGACAAGCTGGAGCGGATGTCGCGATAGATCTTGCGGCTCGCCATGCGAAAAATGTAGGTGGCGACCGCCGCGATAGGCATCAGCAATAACAGCATGCCGGTCAATTCCGGATTGATCGACACCATGATGGTGATGGCGACAAAGAAGGGAACAAACTCACCCATCAAAACGCCGAAGCCAGACAGAAGTTCGAACAGTGTTTCAATATCATTGGTGACGCGGGTCATGACCCGACCGACGGCAACACGGTCATAGAAGGTTGCAGGCAGGCGCTCCAGATGTGCGAAAACGTCACGTCTCAGATCCTTGAGACCTGAGAGGACCGATCCCGCCAGCAGGATGCGAAACAGGTGTGCAAACAGACCCGCCATCAGGACCCAGCCGCCATAGATCACACAGGCGGCAAGAAGCGCATCAAGCGAAGCAGCATCTGAAAACCAGGAAACAAGAGAAGTCTGGCCCATGTCAGGGGCCTCCATGCCTTCGCCTGGCAACAACATCCCATCTATCACAACCCGGGTGACAATGACGGGTGCCAGCACAGTCGCCGTCGCGGCCAGCAGCACGCAGGCAACCGCGAGCGCCGCACGCGCCCGATAGGGTTTCAGCCAGCTGAAGAGGCGGCTTAAAAGCTGAAAGTCGAAGCGCTTACCCTCAATGTCATTGTCGAAGACTGTATAGTCCCGTTCTTCTACCGGAAGGTCACTCATGCTGCACCTCCCGATACATTTTGGGCATCAAGGTCGGATTTAAGAGCATCCCGTCGGCTTTGCAGACGAGCGAGTTCAGCATAAGAGCCACCTGCTGCCATCAGGCTTGCATGGGTGCCCGCTTCAACGACCCGCCCCTGGTCCAGCATGAAGATCTTGTCGGCATGTTGTGCCGTCGAAACTCGGTGAGAGACGAGCAAGGTCGTGCGTCCCGCGCGAAGTTCTCTGAACTGCCGGAGGATTTTGTCCTCCGTTTCTGTATCCACAGCGGAAAAGCAATCGTCCAGCAACAGGACAGGCGCGCCGCGAATAAGGCCGCGCGCAAGGCTCGTGCGTTGCTTCTGCCCGCCTGAGAGCGTGACACCTCGTTCACCGACTGCGGTATCGAGCTGAGCAGGGAAAGTACCGATCGTCTCGCCCAGGTCGGCTGCTTCTGCTGCGTCCCAGACTTCTTCGACGGTGCGCTCTGGATTGTCATAGGTGATGTTCTGCCCCAGTCGGTCCGCGAACAGGAAGGGGTCCTGCGGCACGAAAGAGATTTCCTGCCGAACCTGCGCAAGCGGCAACATGCGCACGTCCTGGCCGTCGAGATAGACCGTGCCAGGGGGTGGGTCGAGCAGCCGCACTAATAATCGAAGCAGGGTGGATTTGCCCGAGCCGACGCGTCCGAGAATTGCGACGGTCTGTCCTTTCTCGACATCAAAAGTCACATCATCGAGTGCAGGCCAGGCGTCTTCAGCATCCTCTTGTTCGGGGTGCAGATATGAGAGATGCTTGATGGTCAGCGCGCCACCAACTCCATCTAACGGCGCCGCGCCGTCTGAATCACGGATCTCCGGCTCATGGTCCAGGATCGCGTGAATGCGCGCGGAAGCAGAAGCCGCCCGCTGGAACAGGGTGACCATGACACCCGCTTCTTTCACAGGCGAGAGCATCATGGCGAGGTAAAATATGAAGGCGGTGAAGGTGCCAATGGTGATCTCACCGGCCATGACGAGAGATCCACCGAACCCGACAATGATAATGGTCGCAGCACCGGTCATCACAAACATGGTGGAGGTGAGCGCTGAGTTGAAGAACATGAGCTGTTGGAACTTTCCCGCATAGTCGCTGCTTTTCTTCTCAAGCCGATCAATCTCGCGGGCTTCCTGCGCATGGGTCTGGATGGTCCGGATCCCGTTCAGGTTTTCCTGCACCTGGGCGGAGAGTTCTGAAAAGCCCTCCTGAACCGCGGTCGACTGGATGAAAATCTTCCGCGCGATCAACCAGCCAAAAAACGCGATGAAGGGCAAGAGTGGCAGAAGCATCAAGGCGAGCTTAGACGAAAGGGTCAGCATCACACCAAAAGCGATGATGCCGGAGGCACCCAGCACCAACAGAAGGCGCGAGCCCAGTCCGATCATCATCCGGATGAGTTGCAAGTCATTGATGGCCCGTGCCATCAGGTCACCGGTGGAGTATTGGGCGAAAAAGCGTGGTCCCTGAAGTTGAAGATGCCAATAGAGTTTTTGGCGCAGGTCAAAGGCCACTTCAACGCCAACTTGCCGAACAAAACGACGGCCAAAGGAGAACGAAACATACCGCGCACTCATAAGCGCGAGAATGCCAAGCGCGGGCCAGACAAGGTTGGGCGTATCGGTATTGAGTGAATCAACCGCGACCGCGAGCAATAGAGGCATGCCCGCTTCCAGAAAGCGCCCATTGATGATCAGCACCATGCCGCCCCAAAACTTCCGGGCGTGCGCATGGATCAAAGGTACGAGCCGCCAAAGAGGACCTTGGCGCTGGACTCCGGGGCTGGAGGCTCCGGTCGGCATGGCATTGACCTTTGGGTCAGCGGCCTCAAGCTCTCCTCCCCAAACGACACCTGGGACCAGAGGCGCAAACGGCGCGACCCGGAGTTCTTCCGGGCCGCGCCTGAGTCGTTTGAAAAGTCTAAACCCGTCCCGCCAGCGGCGGAAGGGGTCAGGCGTTTTTGAGGAAGGTTTTTCTGACCGTCGGCACGTTGGCTTCGAGCATCACCCGCATCGCATAGTCCGGCGGGTCCATAGCAAGCACATGAACCATATCGGTTGCCGGAAACTCGGGCTGTGTCGGATCAAGAAATTTGCCTGCGGCCTCTGACGCCTGCGTGCGGTCAAAGGCCTGATCAGGACTGATCCCGCCTTCCTGTCCGAGCAGCGTCAGGAGCAGGTCGCCACAGGCGACATCTTCATCACCTGTTGGGTGGGTCGCCACAAGAAGCAGCCTGTTGGCGCCGCCTTCTGCAAGGTACGCCACCTCTTTGGCTGTCGCCTGGGCGTTGCTGAGGCCCGTCACCAGCACATGAGAGGCGCGCTCCAGCGCTTTAATGGCCATCTGCGTACCATTAGATGTGCGGTGAACGAGAGTACGTCCCGAGAGATCGAGCCCGGCGATCTGGGCAGGCGAATTTCCGAAATCGAAGCCGTCAATGGGCAGCGCATCAATTTCGCCCGCCAGAAGGCTGTCTGGATGAACGGCAGCAAGCGTCTGCGCCGTGTCCACTTCCTCAGCCAACAGGATACGCTCAGCGCCATTGTCGAAAGCCGTCTTTGCAAAAGTGAAGGCACGGATGACGTCGATCACGACCGCGATGTCGTGGGTGCCGTCGATTGCCCCATGTCCTTTGTGGCGGGAAATACTCAGATTTGAGGAAGCCATCCGGGCTTAGAAAAACGCCTGGATGCCGGTTTGAGCACGGCCCAGGATCAGAGCGTGAATATCGTGTGTGCCTTCATAGGTGTTTACTGTTTCCAGGTTCATCACATGGCGGATCACGTGATACTCGTCGGAAATTCCGTTCCCCCCATGCATGTCGCGGGCAACGCGGGCAATGTCGAGCGCTTTGCCGCAATTGTTTCGCTTCATGAGAGAAATGGATTCCGGTGCTGCCGTGTTGGCGTCGAAGTTCCGGCCAAGCTGCAGGCAGGAATGAAGACCAAGGGTGATCTCTGTCTGCATGTCCGCAAGCTTCTTCTGAATGAGCTGATTGGCGGCAAGGGGGCGTCCAAACTGATTGCGCTCCAGCGTGTAGGTACGCGCCGCATGCCAGCAAAACTCTGCAGCGCCGAGAACACCCCAGGCAATGCCGTAGCGGGCACGATTGAGACAGCCGAACGGGCCAGCGAGACCACGAACATTGGGAAGCAGGTTTTCGTCCGGCACGAAACACTCATCCAGCATGATGCCGCCGGTGATGGAGGCCCGGAGAGACATTTTTCCTTCGATCTTCGGCGTTTCGAAGCCCTTAAAGTCGCGCTCCACGATGAAGCCGCGAATGACGTCGTCTTCAGTTTTGGCCCAGACAACCGCGAGGTCCGCGATTGGAGAATTGGTGATCCAGAGCTTGGAACCGGAAAGCGAGTATCCACCATCAACTTTTTTCGCGCGGGTCTTCATGGAGCCGGGGTCTGAGCCGTGGTCTGGTTCGGTGAGACCAAAGCACCCAACCCATTCGCCTGTTGCGAGCTTTGGCAGATATTTCATCCGCTGTTCTTCGCTGCCATAGGCATAGATCGGATGCATGACGAGGCTCGACTGCACACTCATGGCGGAGCGGTAGCCGCTGTCGACCCGCTCCACTTCCCGGGCAACGAGGCCATAGCAGACATAGTTGAGCCCCGCACAGCCATACTTTTCGGGGATGGTAGAACCGAGAAGCCCCTGTTCACCCATCTGGTTCATGATCGAGCGGTCGAACTTCTCATGCCGGTTGGCCTCAATGATGCCGGGCATCAGCTTGTCCTGGGCAAACGCCGCGGCGCTGTCACGCACCAGGCGCTCTTCTTCACTCAGTTGATCATCGAAACCCAGCGCGTCCTCCCAGTTAAAAGGCGGAAGCTTGGGGTTGGCGACGGGCTGGGTGTCACCGGAGGCGGCAGCCTGAGACATGAGGGGGCTCCAATCAATAAAGAAACTTGAGGGTGATATAGCACTTTGGGGCTTCAGGGCCAAAGTGTGGCCCCGAAAAGTCGGGAAAAGTGTGAGGCGCTTTTTTCCGTTCGCACACGCGTCCCGCTAAATAGCGTTTTCCGCTGCGTATGCCTCAAGCTCAGTCGCCAGAAAATCGACCAGCAGCCGGACCCGTCGGCTCGCCCTCAGATCTTCGTGATAGGCGAGCCACATTTCCATGGTGAACTCAAACTGGTCGTGAAAAACCGGCTGCAGATCGGCATCCCGACGCGCAATCCCCGCCTGACATCCCCCGATCCCAGCACCCGCCCGCAATAGGGCCAGTTGCGCCAGTTCTGAATCACTGCGGAGCGTAAACGTGTTTGGCGGTACAGAGATTTGCCCGATCCGGATAAGATCCAGAATTCTCGAATTGTCGTCATATCCGATGACGGACATGCCGACGATGTCTGACAAGGAGCCGGGCAGGGGATGATTGGCAAGGTAGGACGTGTGGGCGTAAAGATTGACCCGGGCATTCCCGACATGTTTTGCGACCAATGCAGTCTGAATTGGTCGTGCCATGCGAAGCGCCACGTCCGCATCGCGCCTCAGCAGGTCCTGCTGGCGATCGTCCAGATTGAGCTCAATATCAATGTGGGGAAATTGCGCATGGAACCGGGCGAGCATCGAGGGTAGCACCTCCGCCCCCATGATCTCGCTGGCGGTAAGCCGCACAGTGCCGCGTTCCTCAGCGGCTTCCCCGCTTGAGGTGCGCAGAAGGGCCGCGGCGGCGGCCTCCATTGTTTCCACATGGGGTAGAAGCTCGAGTGCGGCGTCAGTGGGCGCAAGCCCCATCCGCGAGCGGGTAAAGAGCGGTGTCCCAAGCGCTGCCTCAAGCCCGTCAATATGGCGCCCGAGCGTCGGTTGGGTGAGCTTCAGCGAAGCGGCGGCAGCCGAAAGACTGCCCTCCCGCAATACCGCGAGAAGGGAGCGATAGAGCGCCCAATCTGGTTCAATCTCAATCATACAAAAAAGTATAGATAAGGCACATGAATAGGCAATTTATATTCATGTACGTTTGGCGCATATCAGGGGGGTATTTGAAACGGAGCCCGTCAGATGACCCAAACGATTTCTTCCCCCTCAAAGACCCTTCTCATCATTGGTGCCACCGGCGGCATCGGCGGTGAGGTCGCAAACTGCTTTGCTCGCGGCGGCTGGACTGTGCGGGCGCTTGCCCGGAAACCAAAGGAGGTCACCAAGAAGTTCAGCCATCTGGGCGTGTCCGAATGGCAGAAGGGCGACGCCTTGAAATCGAAAGACGTGCTGAAAGCTGCGAGAGGCGTGGACGCGATCTTCCATGGCGCAAATCCGCCCGGCTATCAGAAGTGGCGTGAGCGAGCGATACCGATGCTTGCCAACGCCATTGCCGCCGCGAAAGCAGAAAACGTCCGGCTGCTCTTTCCGGGCAATGTCTATAATTTTGGACCCGATGCCTGGCCACTGCTCAAAGAGACGTCACCTCAAAATCCGAACACCAACAAGGGCGCGATACGGGTGGAGATGGAACAGATGATGGTAGATGCCGGAATTAAATCGCTCACCGTCCGGGCAGGCGACTTTTTCGGGGCCCACGCCCCTGGCTCCTGGTTGCAGAATGCGATGGTAAGGCCCGGCAAGGAGGTTAAGTCCGTGGTCTATCCGGGTCTGCATGACAAAGGCCATGCCTGGGCGTACCTGCCCGACCTCGCGGAAACATTTCGACAGCTGTTGGAGCAGGAAGATCGTTTGGCAGAGAACGACACATTCCATTTCCGCGGGCACTTTTTTGAGAGGGGCGTCGATATGGCAAAAGCCATTGCCCGCGTTGCCGGAGATGAGACCATGAAGGTGAAGAAAATGCCTTGGGGGGCGATCCGCCTGGCTTCGCCTTTCGTTCGCATGCTGAGGGAACTGCTGGAGATGCGGTATCTTTGGCAAGAAACAGTTGAGCTCGATAACGCAAAACTCGTCGCCTTTTTAGGCGAAGAACCTCACACGCCACTCAACGTGGCACTTGCGCAATCGCTTGAAGGAATGGGCTGCATCAAAAGCACGCTGTCTCAAGTCACCGCACGAGAAATCCCTGTCTAAACCGAAACTCAACCGGCTTCGCTGCGCAGAGCTTGGTCTTCCAGCGTATCGCCGTCTCCATCGTTGGAAGAGAGCAAGGGATTATCGATGCACACGAGGCCGGGCTTGCCGTCTTTGTTGCCTTGCTTGGCCCTATACATACTCTGATCCGCCTGGGCGACAAGCTCCTCGACCGTACAAAACTGTGTTGGGCCAGTCGTCGCAATGCCAACGCTGGCGCCAACCGGAGAACCGGCCTCCTCGTACATGAGTTCTGCAAAACGTTCGGCGATATTGAGCGCGGAGGCGGCGGGGACGTCGGGCATGAGAACGCAAAACTCATCGCCGCCCAAACGGCAGACAATGTCGCTCTCCCGGCAGGCACCTTTTAGATGACACGCGACCTTGACCAGCAGATCGTCGCCTACCTGGTGTCCAAGTGTGTCGTTGAGCAATTTGAAATCGTTGATATCAATATAGAGAAGAGAAAGCTCACGGTTGGCACGTTGTGCGCCAGCCATTTCACGCTTGGCATGCTCGCCAAACGCACGCTTATTGTTTACGCCGGTGAGATCATCGGTGAGGGTGAGCTCTTTCATCTGCTGGGTGCGCAGCGCCACCTCCTCTTCCAGACCGCGAGCATAGGCGGCCGTTTCGTCTTTCGCCGCGGTGACTTCCGTGCTGAGCGCATTGATATAGGTGTCAAACACGAGCTGTGAGTCAAAGAACAGGATCTTCTGTACAGCTTCTTTCCGTGCATGTAGTTCAATCGGCGTGTCAGAGATTTCGTCCATGATGGCGTACAGAACCACATTCAGACGCCGAAGGGCTGATAGGAAAAACTTTGGCGTTACACCGATGCGCCAATGGACCTTGCCAACCCGCAGACGGGAATTCACATAATCATTGTCATAAACGCCGCCAAAAAGTTCGACGATGTAATTCCGCATGGCGCCCTTCACGCGCGAGAGCGTTTCAGAGTCACCAATTATGAGCGCGATTTCCGGATCGTCGACCTGCCGGGCGTAGAACTCGTCAATCGCCCGATCCAAGCGCTCAGTGACGGCGGACTTGCAGGAACGCAATATCGCGACATCTTCATCTTTGAGGTTAAACAGCTGTTTGCGCTTTTCAATCTCCCGATCAGAAAATTTCATCTGTTCAGCGAGTGTTTGCTCCACAATTCTCATGCCACTAGTCCCCAAGCTCATGATCCCCCTGGTCTGAATGAAAAGCCTAGGCTGATAGTCTTAAGAGAAATAGAATACCTGTTTCGTGGAGAAGCCCTTTTTCCACGTTTTAGTGCGCCATTCTGCAGGCCGGTCCATTCATGGTTAATTTTTGGTTGAGGGACGCCGCCGTTAGCGCATTGCGCTCATGAAGTTTGTTGTTCTTGTTGAAATGACTGCACATCTTCGAGGATGAGGCGGAGGCCTTCCCGGTCAACAAAACCGCCCGGTCCACCCCAACCGGAACGATCGACGTTCTCCTGGCATCGTAGTCGGATGCTCTCCAGGAATGGATCGTCGAGCGGTCTATATAGGAACACGCATTCTAGGTCGTCCATGAGACAACTCAGCTGTGTATCGTCATTGGTATTGATGATTGACCGCAGATATTGCTCAACGTCGTCAACGCTCCATCCACCATGATCGCCTCGTACCCACCCCCAGAAATTTAACAGAATGATCAGAATCATGATGAAAGGGAGCGCTAGGAAGAATGCCGCTGCGCCTATCAGGGCGACGGGTTTCCAGAAAAAGGCGGGACGTCGATGCCAGATTGCACCGGTATCGGAGTGCTTGATTTTTATCGGTACGTCATCTTCCGCTGTCATGTCGCGTTCAACCTATCTCCGTGCGGCTGGCTCAAAAATGGCAACCTATTGTGAGATAAGAAGTTTGCAAAAGAAAGGCCCCGCGAGTTGGTTCTCGCAGGGCCTCGTCATTCACAAATTGTGAAAGCGTTTAGCTTGCCTTGGCGTTGAACTGCTCGCGGGCTTCGTCGAATTCGGCTTTCATGCGCGCAACTAGGTCAGCAACAGGCGGCGCGTCATTGATAAGACCAATGCCCTGGCCGCACCCCCAAATGTCTTTCCAGGCTTTCTGTTTCATATTGCCGCCAGACCCAAAATTCATTTTGGATTTATCCGCAACGGGCAGATTGTTGGGGTCAAGACCTGCTTCCGCGATGGAGGGCGCCAGATAATTGCCGTGCACACCAGTGAAGAGGTTGGAATAAATAATGTCGTCTGCCGCATATTTCTGCAGGGCGTCTTTGTAGGCCTGATCCGCATTTGCTTCTTCCGTCGAGATGAAGCGGGAGCCGATATAGGCAAGGTCTGCACCGAGCGCCAGAGCTGAGGCGACGGAGAAGCCGTCAGAGATGGAGCCAGACAGAAGGATTGTGCCGTCAAACCATTCCTTCACTTCGCGAACGAGGGCGAAGGGGGAGAGTGTACCTGCATGGCCACCAGCACCCGCACACACAAGAATCAATCCGTCGACGCCCTGTTCAGCCGCCTTCTTCGCGTGCTTCACATTGATGACGTCATGGAACACTTTGCCGCCATAAGAGTGCGCAGCTTCAACAATCTCCGCAGGCGGACGCAGCGACGTGATGATAATCGGCACTTCGTGTTTGGTGCAGACTTCCATGTCGTGCATCAGGCGATTGTTGGAGGAATGGCAGATTTGGTTGACCGCAAAGGGCGCAACTTTTTTGTCCGGGTTCGCGGCCTGATATTCCGCGAGTTCAGTCTTGATGCGGATGATCCACTCTTCAAGGACAGGTTCCGGACGCGCGTTCAACGCCGGGAAGGACCCGACAATTCCAGCCTTACATTGAGCGATAACAAGTTCTGGTCCCGACACGATGAAGAGCGGCGAGCCCACCACCGGGATTTCCAGTGAATTCTGTAGGACGGGAGGTAGTGACATGGATCAGTCTCCGAGCGATCTGGTTCAACTTTGTTGAGCCGGAATATAGAGCGGTTCCGGCCGCGCGACAGGTTCATTTGTGATCAAAGAGGTGTCATTTTATGAACAGAACGGGTCTGGCGACCTTTTCAGGAGGTACGGCCGAGCAGGTGATCTCGATCCTGTTTCCCGCGCTCGGCGATAAAGTCGAAAACCGATGAAACCGGTTCCGTCTGTCGCAGGTCGGGGTGGGCAAGGAGCCAGACATCGGTGGCGCTAAAGAGCTTGTCCGGCGCAATGCGCACAAGATCTGGATGCTGATCGCCAATAAGGCAGGTGAGCACAGAAATGCCGACTCCTTGGCGCACAGCGCGGAGCTGATCAGCGGTGGACGAGCAGCGCAGCCAGGTCGGTGCCTCCCGGGTCACATGGTTGGACCATTTGTGCAATTCGGTTTCCGCAGCAGCCCCTGAAAACCCGATCACTGTATGAGAGGCCCATTCTTCCCGTGCGGACGGAAGCCCATGTTTTTCCACATAGTCCTTGGAGGCGTAGAAGGCGACGCCCACTCGGGCGATCTTCTTACCCACCAGGTTTTCCTGTCCCGGTCCGTAGAGTCGGATCACGATATCCGCCTCCCGGCGGCGCACGCTGGCGGGCCAGGCATCCGTCACATATTCCATTTCGATGTCTGGAAAAGTTTCGTGGAACTCCTGCATGTGCGGCATCAGCCAATAGCCAGCGAGGGTGGCGGCGGTGGAGACCCGAACCACACCCTTGGGGCTTTCGCCCTCCGCTGCCGCAATGCGCTCAGCACGCAGCGCTGCGGATGCCATCAGGTCGGCTTCATGCTTCAAATGCTCGCCTGCGGGGGTGAGAGCGTAGCCGTCAGCGTCGCGGACAAAGAGTTTCTGTCCAAGGTGCCGTTCCAGCTCGGCAATATGACGGCCAACAGTCGCGTGGCTGAGCTTCAGCCGCCGACCAGCCGCCGAGTGCGATCCCGCGTCAGCAACAGCCAGGAAGGTGCGAAAGAGGTTCCAATCAGCGCCCGTGTTCATATGCGATCTCTTCTTGTGCAATTATGAACGGTAATGTGGAGCGTCCCGGCGGAAAATTCAAGGTGCGCCATGCAGAACATCCAGGAATAGGATGGAACATGAGGAGGGATGCATGAGCGCTCTCGATTTGCTAAATCTGAGGCATCGAATTTCATAGCTCGGCCCGAAACAGACATAAGAACTGATTGGGAAGCCGACGAACAGGGGAGACAATCGTGCTCAAAACAAGATTTACGGAATTGTTCGGCGTCGAACACCCGATCGCCCAGGGCGGCATGCAGTGGGTTGGTCGCGCAGAACTCGTTGCGGGCGTCGCCAATGGCGGGGGGCTTGGCTTTATTACAGCGCTCACACAGCCGACGCCGGAAGATCTCGCGAAAGAGATCAAGAAGTGTCAGGACCTCACCGACAAACCCTTTGGCGTGAACCTCACCATCCTGCCAGCGCTGAAGCCACCACCTTACGAAGAATACCGTCAGGCCATCATTGACAGCGGTGTAAAAATTGTAGAGACCGCCGGCAACAACCCGGCAGATCACATTGTGGAATTCAAAAAAGCCGGTGTGAAGGTCATCCACAAATGCACCGCCGTTCGTCACGCCCTCAAAGCCGAAAAAATGGGCGCGGACGCCATTTCCATTGATGGATTTGAATGTGCGGGCCATCCAGGTGAAGACGACATTCCGGGCCTCATCCTCATTCCCGCCGCGGCGGACAAGGTCAAAATCCCGATGATCGCTTCTGGCGGTTTTGGTGATGCGCGCGGCCTCGTGGCGGCGCTGGCGCTCGGTGCTGAGGGCATCAACATGGGAACGCGTTTCATGGCAACCGCTGAATCGCCGATCCACCAGAAAGTGAAAGAGCAGATCGTTGAGAATGACGAACGAGCAACCGACCTCATTTTCCGCACCCTGCGCAACACGGCCCGCGTGGCGCGTAATGAGGTGAGCCAGGAAGTCGTTGCGATTGAGCGCAAGGGCAATGCCAAGATTGAAGACATTGCCCACCTTGTGGCTGGTGCACGCGGCAAAGTCGTCTATGAAGAAGGCGATCCGAACTATGGCATCTGGTCTGCGGGCATGGTTCAGGGCTTGATCCATGATGTGCCCACATGCGGGGAGCTTATCTCCCGCATTGTGTCAGAGGCAGAAACCATCATTGCCAGTCGTCTTGGCGGCATGGCCGGGAACGCAAGCGCTCAGGCTGCTGAGTGATTTAAGCGAATTGATTGTTGATGGGCTCGGCAGAAATGCCGGGCCCTTTCTATATGCGGGCAAAAAGGCCGAATTTCGAGGGTGCGCGTCCGTCTGTCTGACGCTAGTCTCTTGGGAAAGAGGGGGAAACATATGGCGCAAACACAGGTTTCTGATTTTCAGTCGATCCGGGTGAGCCCAAATCCAGATGGGTTTGGCGCGTCCATCACGGGTCTCGATATCTCAAAGCTACTGCCGCCGGAAACGCTACAGGAAGTGAAAGACGCCTGGGCGGCGCACGGCGTGATCTATTTCCCCAATCAGCCGCTCACGTTGGATGAGCTGGAAGCCTTTACGCTGCAGTTCGGCGAGTTTGGCGAAGACCCGTTCATCAAATCCATGGAAGGCCGTCCCCATGTGTTGGAGCTTCGCCGTGAGCCAGATGAGAAAGCCACGAATTTTGGCGCGGGGTGGCATTCTGACTGGAGTTTCCAGGAAACACCCCCTGCGGGCACAATCCTCCATTCTGAAGTAACGCCCCCAGTGGGCGGCGACACGCTTTATGCAGATGGCAGGCGGGCCTATGACGATCTATCAGACGAGATGAAGGCGCGGCTCGACGGGTTGATGGCCATCCACAGTGCGATTCTGCCGTACGGGTCCAAAGGGCTCTTCGCCCAGGAGACCGAAAAGCGCACGATGAAAATCATTTCATCCACCAAAGCGGAGAGCCAACAACTTCATCCTCTTGTGCGCACCCACCCTGTGACGGGCCGCAAGGCGCTCTTTGTGAGCCCCACCTATACAATCGGCATTGAAGGAATGGAAGAAGGGGAAGCGCAAGCGCTCTTAGGCGAGCTTTTTGCGCATATGGTGCAGGACAAATATATCTATCGCCACAAGTGGCAACAAAACATGCTCACCCTCTGGGACAATCGCTGCTGTCTGCATCTCGCCGATGGGGGCTATGATGGCCATTTGCGGGTCATGCATCGAACGACCATCGCAGGTGACGTGCCAGTTTGAATTAAGTGCCCAGTATGAGCACGATCAACCCGCCAATGATGAGCAGAACCCCCGCGATCTCCTTTGCGTTCGCCTGCTCGCGAAACCAGATCCAGGAGAGAGCAAAGGTGAAGACCAGTTCAATCTGTCCGAGTGCGCGCACATAAGCTGCGTTCTGCAGTGTCATGGCGGTAAACCATCCAATGGAGCCGAGCGCGCCCGCAACGCCGATGGCGAGCGACGCAGGCCAGTTTTTCAGTGTTGCCATGAGCGACGTCTTGTCTTTCCACAAGAGCCAACCTGTCATGAGCAGAGTTTGAATGGTGAGCACCACAGCAAGAGTGATAGCAGCAGGAACTAGAAAGCCCCCCATGCCAAGAGACAGAGAGCCCGCGCGATAGTACACCGCTGCCACGCCATAGGCCGCCCCAGAGCCGATCCCCATCAGTGCAGCGCGTTCTGTCAGTGATGTGATGAGCGCCGAGGGGCTGGCTTCGGTCCGGGCCATGGAGATGGCAATGACACCTACAAGGCTCACGGCAATGCCGATGCTTGCGCCAAGCGTGACGGTTTCGCCAAAGACGAGAATACCGAAAAGCGCCGTCTGAACAGTTTCCGTTTTGGAATAAGTCGTCCCGACAACAAAATTACGATGTGCAAAGAGCGCTACGAGCAGCACAGTGCCAATGATCTGTGCCACACCGCCAAGGACGGCATAGACGTAGAACTCTGGTGGCGGCGCGGAAAGGTCAACGTCTAACGTCGCGAGTAAGACCCACAGATAGACAATTGCGACCGGCAACCCAAAAAGGAACCGCACGTAAGTGGCACTGGTCGCTGTAAGATCGCGTGCCAATTGTCGCTGCAGGGCGGACCGCAGGTTTTGCAAGAAGGCAGCCGCGATGGTGATGGGGATCCAAAGCGGCATCAGTTATCGGGGCCGCCGGGACGTTTTGGTGCGCCGAGGTCTCGAAGCACGCCCTCAATGAAGTCGCTCTTTGACCGGGCATAGCTGTCCACATCGTGGGGAAAGCGGGCCGAAAGCTCTTCTTTCAATTCTTGATAAGCCGCGCGCAGCTTGGCGTCTGATCGGAGTGCGTCCCGAAACACCAGATGACGTTCAATCTCGATATGGCCGGTCTCGAACATGTGTACATTCACATCGACGTCTGCCTTGCGCTGATAGAAATGCCGACCGTCGATGCCGTAGCGCCCGAAATAGAGTATACCTCGTGGTTCAAGCAGGCTCGCGAAACTGGGTCCTATTTCGTCGGAAGGGAGTTCCACCAGAACATCAATCAAGGGTTTGGCAGCCAAACCCGGCACACTTGTGCTACCAATATGATGAACTGCAGTGAATGTATTACCGCATGTTGAGCAGAGTTCATTCTCAACCGCCGCAAACTGCTCAGCCCATACAGGGTCATG
>NZQM01000108.1 GCA_002695905.1 Parvibaculum sp. | reverse complement strand
TTTGGCATCTCTTTCTTTTTGGGTGCGGCTTTAGGTGCGACCTTAGCAACCGTTGGATCGGGTTTTGGAGTTTCTTTTGCTTTTGCTTTTGCTTTTCTTTTCCTCTTCCGTTCTTGGATTTTATCAAGATTAGCCATTGCCTTTCGACTTTTTTCATCAAGTTTTGAATCATCTTCTTCATACTCGGGTTCTTCACCCTGTCTTAACGATTTTCTATTTTGAACACGGTTGAACAATTCTTCCGCCATTTCTTCTTTGGTCGGTGCGGCTTTTGGTGCGACCTCAGCAACCGTTGGATCGGGTTGAGGCTCAGGCGTTGCTTGCGCTTCTGGTTCGCTTCCATCATTTACCATTCCTGAAAATGCCTCTTCAAATGAATCCTTGTGTTGTTGTTCCACAGGTTTCAATTGTTTAATTGGGCGCAGTTCGGCGGTTTTTGGGTCTTTGGGGTTCGATACCGATTCGGCCATAAAAGGGTGTTCTGGAGATTGATATTTTTGTTTCGGTTCTTCTTTACTTGCAGGTTTAACCGTTGGTCTTGTTTCTTCATACGGTTTTTCGCCAAAGCCTTCTTGCTCGCCAATCGGAACTTTGGGGGGAATTGGTTGCCCGTCTAAATTGTATTGTGTTCCTTCACCCGAAAGTTCTCGAAGTGATTCCGATACATCTTGTGGTTCAGGGGCGGGTGTTTTATTCTCAAATTGATTCATCCATTCAGGTTGGTTATCCTTACGGCTTGTATATGGAACTACATTCGCTTGAGTTGGCTTTGGATCACTTGGACTCCGTGAAGAAGTTGTTCCATCACCTAACAACCCCATTGATGTTGCTAAAGATGGTGGTTGTGCAATTGCTTCTTCAACTGCTTCATTTTGAGGCGTTGATTCATCATCAGGTGTCATCACATCATCTGTAAAGTTCCCTGCTGTTGTTGATTGTTCAGCAGCAGCATTTCGAGCAAGGACTGTATCAACAGGATTTACCCAGTCTGCTGATGCTGACGGCGGAGAAGAGGCTACATTGTTTTGTGATGATGGGCCAGTTTTAGACTTTGGCCGATATTGAGGATTCATACCCTCCATAAATTGCCTTCGTGAAGACATCCGATCTTGTCCTCGTTGTGTTCGGACATTCCTTCTATTTTGTCGGCCATCACGCCAACCTTTGTAAATGAAATCTAAAGCCTCGTCACGTTCTTGCATGAAATCACCGTCTTAGATTCGTTGTCGTGTTTCGCTCTTGAATTGATTTACGAAGCGAAAGAACGTCGGAATAAGCCGATAGTTGAGAATCGAATGATGTAGCAACCATTGGCGCATTCATGCCCATTGCCCGTTGATTCATGCGCTGATTTGCCGCTTGGTAATTTTGAGTCTGTTGTTGAGATTGCTGATTGGCCTTTCCACGTGCAGCACCGCCAGTGCTTCCGAATCGAGAAGTTGCACCGAAAGTGGCAATATCCAATAATTTGCCCATTCCTGAACGGTTCTTAAGCCATGATTGATTTTCACCACCTTTTCCTTGCTGAATCGTTTGCATATCTTGACCTGCCTGAAATTGTTGCGCCATTCCTTGAACTTGAGGATTTACGCCCCCTTGACCTTGAGCCTGTTGTTGCTGAGGTGCGGTTTGAGTTGCCGCCCCTGTTCCTGTTGAGTCTTGAGATGTTGCATCCTGAACAGTCACATCGCCGCCGCTTTCTCCCGTAGTGTCGGCATTGGCATTCATCACTTCTGTTGTTTTGGTTTCAGCAACCCCTCCATCAGCCCCCATCGTTGTTTCTGTTTTGACTTGATCGGCTTGAGCGTTATTTCCAGTCACCGAATTATCAGCAACAGGTTGTTGAGGCATTCCTGTTGTCATGCCCCTTCTCATTGCATCTGCTGGACTCATGCTGATATTCCCAGGTGGTCCACCCGCTACATTCCCTGTGACTGTGTTAGAGGTCATGCCAGATGGAACGGAGGTCATTGTTTCATATCCCTTTGCACCCATCTTGTCGGCATAGGCTTGTTGAGCATCAACTTGTTTTTGGCCTGTAATCATCGCTTTATTGTTTGCGGTAAAACCTTCTTGACCCATTCTTTTATCTTGTCTCTTTGCGCCACCAGGCAATCTATCGGTCAATTTGCTCGATGCTGGTCCAGCACCCCATTTTGCAGGGTTAAGTGAGAACTCTTTTTGTATTTCTTCCTTTGAATAACCCTGTGCATCAAGTCTTGCTCTCAAAATTAAATCATCATTCATTAAAAATCACCTTGACTGTTTGAACTTCGTTATGCGTCATGCCAAATGCTTTGGCTACATTTTCCCAGTCGCCTCGACTGTGGTAAATTGATACAATGTCGGAATTAGGTCTTTTCATACTGTTCCCAATCATTGTGACATCAGTTATCGAACTGATGGATCGTGGAGATTTGGTTAATGACGTTTGAACTACTTCTTTCTTAGCGAGTTCCAACTGAACATTTTCAAGCATTTCTTTCAACATTTGCTCGTCGGTCATTCCTTCGGACTTTCCAAACGAAGGGAATAAAGTTTCATATCCATAACCAAGTCGAGTCATTAAATTATCCAAGAAACCTTTCCCCCTATTTTGATTCGCAACGGGCGGTGAGGGATAAGCGTTTAGGGGTTGCATAGGGGGTGAAGGGGGTTTTTGTTGAGATGGAATCGGAGGGGCAGGTGGTTTTGGTCTTACAGGAATTGGTTGTGCGCCTTGAATTGCTGGACTGGGTTTTGGGGGTTCAGGGTCGGGTCGAATAGCATAAGGAAGAGGTTGTTCAACTGCTTCTTGAATAGACGTTTTGGGTGCGCCCCCGCCTATTTCAGTATTGATCTCTTCTGGGGGAGTTGTAGGGGTGAACTTTTGACCCCCTCCAAGTGCGGGATTGAAATTGACTTTGAATCCGCCTGTATCTTCATCAACTGGCGATCCAATCGCTGCGCCTTTCGGCATAACTGCATCCCCCGCCCACTCAGGGGGTTTTCCGCCAGCCATCAATTCATCTCGCTTTGCAGCCATCAATTGTTCTGCTCGATTCATACCCATGCCGTCATATTTTCCAGAATAAGCATTTTGATGAACTCGTTTTGATGTTTCTTCATCCCACCCGTAATGCTTTTCATACATAGAAAGCATTTTTTTGCTTGGATTCTCATTGTGATAATATGAATGCCCAGTTGTGTTGTTGATAGCATGGCCTCTCATTTCAGGGGCAATAAATTGAAGAAGGCTGTCTCTCGAATTAGCATTTGCTTCTCTATGTTCAACCATGCGTTGCCCCATAGCCTCTTCCGAATGTTGTCCGAACTGCAAACCACCGCTATGTGCAATGCCTCCGAACTTTTGGAACTCAGGCAAGCCACGTAATGCTTGTAGTGCCATTCCTTTCAATTGTTCAGGATTAGCCGTTGGGTATGCTTCTTTGATTCCTTGAACGGTTAAACCGAACTTTGCTTTCAATTTAGGGTCTTTGATGTAAAGTGAATCGCCATGCAAAATAGTTGGGCTTATCTCATCACTTGCATTTGGAACTTTGAGATCGGGGTATTTTTCCTTGCGTAATGCTTGAAGTCCGATTGAATATGGTCGAGCGTATGATTCAGGCTTCTTGGTATTCTTACTCACATATTGAGTAATCAATGCGCCTTGTTGATTATGGCTTCCTTGACCTTTGTAGCCCAAAACTGGCGTTCTCCATGCTTGAACTGCAACATAATTGCCCATATCTTGAGTAAATGCGGGGGGAATCTCACGGAATGGAACACTTGCTACTGCCGCCTTTTGACGGTTGATTTCATTTGTCTTACTGATTGCTTCATTGATGAATGGCGCACCTGCATTGACGGCTTTTTGAAATGCTTGATGCCATCCTTGAGGATTTGCGGCTTCTCCTTGATTGATGATGGCGATGTCCTGTGGAGTTAAACCACCAATACCTCGACTTGCCGCAATTTTGGCGGCATCGGCTTCAACACCTGCAAAGTTATCATGATTAAGATCGTGGTGGCTGTCTTGTAAAGCAGCAAACCCTTCATCAACACTATTGCTTCCAAGCATAGCATCAATGAAATCGTGAATGTTGAATACACCGTTTCCTTTACGAATAAGGTAATCATCAAGAACAATAAGCGGCATGATAATCACTTCTTGCCAATAAGCCCCATTTCTTGTCCTAAAGCCATATCAACAACTGCCCTATACGGTTGTTCTTCCTCATTTAATTTGGTTGCACCAGTTGGTGCCGATGCCGTGTCGCTATTCGCCTGTGCGCCAACTTTTCCTTCGTTTCCAAGTTCAGGCGTAGCCTTTGTTAATTTGTTGAGTCTTGCGAGCAACTTCTCAATTTTGCGCTTCATGCTCATTATCTCGGCTCTTGTGAGATTGGGCTTTGCTTTTGCGAAAAGAGGGTCATGGGTGCTAAGAGGATCGCCCACCGCATCTCTTGAGAATCGTTTTGTTGATGTTCCAGAACCCATTCGAGATACAGAAGGCATTTTTGTTCCTGAGCCAATAGTGCCACCCAATATAGAACGGCCTTTTGTTCCAACGCCCCTTGTATCAGCGTGATGTGTTAATCCTGTCGGCAATGAACCCATCTGTCTTCGCATACGCTCATTTGCTTTCTTTCTTTCCCATGCGATAGGGTCACGCAATCGAAGAGGAATCCTGTCGGTTCTTGAACGCCCAACTCCACGTATGGCCTCACTATGTTTGTTTGGATGGAATGCTTGACGCTTTGAGCCACGATCAATGTCTTGCTCAAGGTTTCCAGCACGTCGTCGTGTTATGGATTTAGTTTGTCGGCCTCCAATCGCTGCCTTCTTTTTCTTTCCTTGACGCTTCTTTTTTCGCTTACGCTTTGCTTTGGACTTCTTTTCTTCCTCTTCGGATTCTTCATCGTCATACATTCGACGGCCTTTGTATTTCCTTTTGCCTTTGATGATGCTATCCCAAGTGGAGGCGAATATGTCCTCGCTTGTATTCTTGGTTTGCCAGTCTTCATCGAAGCCGTCTTTGACTTTCACGCCTTTTATTCTGCTATTGCGAAGTTGGTCTATCATTTCCTTAAACTCTATGGGGGAATAACTCTCTTTTTGGTCAATGCCAGCCTCACACATCATACAGAACTCTTTTTCGTTATCGGGCATCCATACCGCACGACCACATTTGCTACATTTTCCGTCTTTGATTGCCTTTCCAAGCATACCTGGAACCAAAGTATTGCTTCCTCCGTATCGTATATTTGGACCTTCTGTTCGGACAGAACCAGCATTAAATCCATTTGATAAACCAATCCCGTTTCTGTTCAAATCCATTCCAACACCCGCTTCGAGCATGGTTTGTTCCTGTTCAAATTGCGGCGATCTCCCTAAAGTGTCATCTATTTTCTCAGGTTTGATGCTCACGTGAGGGATTTTTGCTGCTAATTCACGCATTGCCCGTTCTCTTCGTTTTTGCGGGTCACGCTGATCACGACTATTGCCATCTTCTGGCGTTTCACGGCCATGATGAGATAAACCGTCACTATCCTCATTTGGGTTAATGTCATGGTCAAGAACTTCACGTGGGCTAAATCCGCCCATCATCTCTTGAGTTCTTGGAGTCCAAAGAACGGGTTCTCTTGGGTTGCTACTGACCATCCTTTAACCTCCTTCGTATTGAGCGATAAACAACATCTATCTCATTTGGTAAAGTCATATACCATTGAGCCAAAGAAGGAACACGTGCGTATGATTTTGACATTGGAAGCATTTTCTGTTTGAGATCGGTGATGATTTGCGTTCCATCAAGAAGTGAAATGCAATCAGCCGAGGGATTCTTTCTTAAAATCTTCAAATCATCAATCAATAAGCGTGTGACAACTAAAGAGCCGAGTATTTCAGCAACTATGCTTTCAGGGAACTCTAAATGCTCAGTGACAGCCTCCGCCCAACGTTTGACAACCATATCAACCGAATTGGTGTAATTTGTCAAATCACCAATAGTCCATTCCTCTTTTGGCTTCTTACTTTTCAATATGTTGCTATGTAGCGGTAAATCTTCAAGCATCAATTGACGAACTGTTTTCATTAACTCATCACCCCTGATGCAACCAAACGTTTCTTCAATTCAACCCATTCATGAGGTGATTTTTCCGAATAAAATTGTTGGAGAACATTAAGGATTGATACTGATTGCTTATCTTCAATCGTTTCAGCCTTCTCCATCCACTTTGTTAATTCAACTAAGGTATCTCGAACTTCACGATGAACCTTTAGTGCGGTTTCAACCTCACGCATTTCAATAACTTCTTCCTCATCATCGAATTGATTCTCAACATGATCGAGAACTCGACCCAACAATCGGTCTAAGCGATTCATATTGGACTCAACACGGCCTAATGATTCATGAACTGTTTTCATTGCATTCGGCAATGCTTCAATATGCACGTGCTGTTGGATAATCGGCTTTGTGTGCTTTTCCATGTGAGTTGAAACAAGGCTACTGGCAACCCCAAGTTCAATAGCGAAGTCGTCAATACCCGCAACGCCTTCAAGAATTGCTTTTTCAATCTCGGAACGGTTGGGGTCTGTGCAAATGGGGCAGGTTGTATTGCTGTTGTTGTAATACTCTCCAGAATGCCTTCTCATGTGGCGATGTGTTGTTCCCTCAGCCCATCCATATTCTAAATCGCAATCCTTCACATCAAGCGATCCTTCCAGAATCTTTTGCTCAATCAAATCACGTTCTGGATGCTGACAAAACGGACAGTTTTTTCTTGTCTGCCGACCAGCCATAAATTATCCCACGCAAGTTGCCTTAATTGGTCTTTTCATAGTTCCTGTGGGTATGGCATAGTTTATTCTCATCTAAATTGCCATGCCGTTTGCATCTTTCGCCAGATTTAGTGATGGCTACGCACACGTCTTTTGGTTGCTTTTTTTTATTCATGATGATTTTTACATCATCCATATCGAAATCGCCATCTCCGTCTTGGTCGAAGCGGGTGAGCAATGGGCTATACGGTAGCGGATTAAAACGCCTCATTCCCAATGAGGAATCACCGAAAGGAAGCAAATTGACGAATTGCGATTCCAAAGGTAAAAATCAAACCAAAAGCACCCATCAATACCTGAGTTGAATTAAGTTCGGATCCACGCCAAACAAGCATGACGAACATAGCCATCATAAATGAAATGATGAAGATCATTGTTGCACTTTCGACCAACATTTTATTTGGACTCAAAATTGCGTTTGGCGCACTGTAAAAATTAAGGTCTTGTTGCTGATTCTCTTTTTCCGTCATAGTGCCACCATACCTGCTGTTCCTACGGTCTTTGCCACTTGACCAAATCCACCTTGTTGCTGAACCTGGTTTCCAAGCATACCGCCAATCAAGTTGCCAAAGAACCCTTGTTGTTGCTGAGGATTCATTGTCATTCCCATCGAATGCGCTTGAAGGAACATCTGTCTTTGCTGGTCATTCATCGAAAGCGTTTGTTGCGCCGATGATTGAAGCCGAGTCATTGTTAATCCAAGATTTTCAGGAGAAAGTGTGTTGATCGAAGGAGGTAATGAAGAAGGGTCTAATGTGATTTTACCGCTTTCGTCTGTAATGAATGAGACTTGAGTAAAGAACTCTTTGATTGAAAGACGAACTACTTCACCGATTAAATCCATCACTAATCCGATATTGTTTGATGTGATGAATTGGGCTACTGGGTCGTTAAGTTGAAGCAAACGTGCAGTTGCGGTCACTGGGTCATTTGCCATTTGTTGCATCATTGGGTTTTGAGCCATTTGCATTCCCATCATTGACGGATCCATGCCCATGTTCATTCCATTCATTCCCATTCCGCCCATTTGTTGAGAGGGAGAACCAAATTGTGTGCTGCTTTGCGTGTCGTTTTTGCTAAACCATCCCATATTATCCACCTACTGTTGAATTGGAGTCTCTTGTTGCGGCACGAACTGGGCATTCATAGCATTTTGCATAGCAACTCCATTTGCCATTGCACTTCTTTGAGCCAATACGCTTTCCGCTTGCATCGCCCGTAAATCGAATGTCACTTGCACAATATCAACAACTCCTGTCGTTGGATTAGGGAGTTGAGTTAATTGAACCCCTTTGCTGTGTTGTGCGTCTTTATGAATCAAAGCAAAAAACGGTTCGTATTTCAACAAAGACTCCGATGTGCTGCGATTCTTTGCTTGACCTGCGCCCATCAATACTCCCATACCAGGAATGCGGGTGAACTTAGTTCCCTTAGATGCAATACGGCTAAAACCTTCTTCGGCCATTTCATGTTCTTGAACCAATGATTTCAAAGTGTGGTAAATGTGAAGA
>NZQM01000107.1 GCA_002695905.1 Parvibaculum sp. | reverse complement strand
GATAATCAGATGGTTTTTCTAAAAATTTATTGCCACTTGTCATTGTTCCAGTAACATGATAAGTATTATTTTCGAGGTGGTACAATATTTCTTTGTACTCAGCAGTTCTTTCAGGGTCTTTGCACTGTTTGATAGCGTGTATAGTTATTACTCCGCTTTTATCTTTCCCGTAAAAAACCCATGTTTGTGTTTGCTTTTTCATATTGCTAAAGTTTTTAATTCTTTTTTTATTTGCGCAAGTTGTATTCTACTAGTTAAGCAAAATCTACTTCTTTCTGATAAATACTTTATGCGTTTTTTGTATTCTTTTTCCATATTTTAATTTCTTTTAAGCATTCTTGTAAGCTAATTGTATCAAGGTCATAACCTTTAGTAATTAGGTATAGTTCGAATTTTTTGTCGTATATGTTATTCATATATTTTATTGTTTAAGACTAGTGATAGAGTTGGTATTCGTCCATCGTTGTCACTAGTTTCGATCATTAAGATCTCATCAGTTAAACTGGTTCATTGATTAATATTGTAGAGGCAATCAATTTTATAAAACTCTTTATTATATTATCCGCGTTTACTCGTATTTAGTTTGCAACTTGTTTTTTTCTAATTCAATCCACTTGTCAACTATTTTCATATCTTTTTGTACATCAAAAGCTTGTGTGAGTCTATCATTGTCGTAGTACAAATCCCATTCTTTGTATAGTTGAGCTTTTACTTGTTGAAGGCTAAATAGTACGTCTCCGTCATTCATTATTACTCTTTCTTGTACTTCTTTTTGAAGTCTTTTTTCTCTTAATGTATTCATAATTTTATATTTTTAAAGTTTATACTTCTTCTACAATCCATATGTTGTCTATTCCAAAATGTTTAATAACTTCTTCAATTTTGTTAGCTTTCATGTATTTAACGAAGTTACGTACATTTCCATTTCTATCCGTCCAACTATTTGTTTTAATTACTTTAAACATTTTCATATTATTTATTTTTTAATTCTTCTTGCATTTCTAACACTAGCCATATTAAATCGCCATTACTCCATTCATTTAAGCTTTCAAAAGTATATTCTGTTTTCATATTCTTTATTTTTAATTACACTTATATTATCTAACTATTTTCGTTTTTAGTTTATAATAATTTTATTTAGTTAAATCATATATTTTTAAAAACCATTCTTCTATACTTTCATTATATAACATTTCACAGTTTTCTTTTACAAACACATTTTCACTTATTACTTTTTCATTAAAGATTTGTTCTTTACTTCCATAGTAATCACTTTTAAATATTTTGTCTAATTCACTTTTAACTAAACTATTTAAGATTTTTACATTTTGTGTTTTAACTTCTTTTAAATGTTTTTGTAAACTCATATTCTTTATTTAATTACACTTATATTATCTTATAAACATCGTATTTAGTTTATAAAAAGGTGTAGAAATATTTATATAGCAAAAAAGTAGAGATGTTGTAGCCACGTGACAATATGTCAATTTACTATAATATTAATGACAATATGTCATAAAATAGTAATTTATAACTAGTATAAATAGTATTATGTAGTAAAATAGTTAACATAAGTGACTAATTATCAAACATGTACAGTAATTTACAACAAAAAGCTGAAAGTTATTTTAAGATCTTAAAAAAACTAAGGGGGGTGGGTAAATATAAATTAACTTTGTAACAGGCTGGGTATCAAGCAATTACGTGTGTAGCATTTTACTTACTTATATGAAGCATATTTTTGCGACATTAGCCTATTAACGTTATTTAATAACTAGCTATCGTCGCTTTTTCGTAATCAGTTTGTAAGAGTAGTAAAACACATGTAAAACATGTAAGTATATAAAGAATACAAAACTTAAAATAAGCGCTATGCCTAATAAAAGTAAAAAACAATACCAAAGAAAAGATAAAAAGCTAGATCGTATAGAGCGAAGACTAGATAAAGGTATGAAATCGGTTCGCCAAGCAGAAAGAAATTTAGATAGAGCAGAAAAAATTACGCGTAAAGCAAATAAAACTGATAATCTTTATAGCAAAGCAACTAATATAAGAGACCGTGCATTAAATGAATTCCTAAATATAGTCGATGCAGACAAGTATGCTGGAACAGAGGGCGGTCCTTTCTATAAAACTGGTAATATAGACTATAATAAATAATCATGGCTGCAAAAGTAGGTACAACTTCAATATCAGCGGTATATGTTGGTGCTACAACCATAAGTGCTATGTACGTAGGTACAACGCAGGTATACCCATAACAAAATATAACACATGTCAATAATTTATTCTTACCCAACAGTACAACCCACTGTAGATGATCTCTTAATCGGTACAGATGTAGGCGAAGATAACGCTACTAAGAGCTTTACTGTACAAAGTTTGGTTTCTTTAATTAATGCACAAACAGGTACAGGTACAGTTACTTCAGTTCAAATAGCAACTGACTCTTTTTTAAGTGCAACAGGTGGCCCAATTACAGACGCCGGTACAATAACAATGGGACTGGCTGCAACAGGTACTCCATCTTCAAGCACTTTTCTTCGTGGAGACAACCAATGGGTGGCGCCTATAGTATCAGCTGGTATAACTGTTTCAAATCAGAGCGTACCACTGACTACAGACGTGGGTTCTTTTAATTTTATTGGCGAAGGTGTTACAGTAACTAATGTAGGGGATGACGTTACAATAAATGTACCGCTACCTACAAGCGATGTTACTTCAATATTAGCTGGAACGGGTATAAACGTAAGCTCTGGCACTGGTAATGTGACGGTATCAAATTCCGGAGTTGTTGGTTTAGTAAGCGGTGGTGGTTTAACAATAGTTGAAGGAGCTGCCGGTGTAAATACACTAACAGTAACCGGTCAATCTCAAGGAACAGTAACGGCTTTTAATACAGGGCCAGGACTTGAACTTCTTTCAGGTACTTCAAGTGTAGACCCAGAAATAGGAGTTAGATACTCTGGCGATGTAACCTATATAACAATACCCGATGCAGACAACCCAGCTAGTACTGACAATTTTGCTTTTCAAAAAGGCACAAGCGGTGTAAAAAAGGGTACTTTTGAAACTTTACCAATAAGTTCAATAACAGCGGTAAAGACATATGTAGATACAGCTGACGGAAAAGCTGTACAAAACGACACTGATACATATACAAGTGTTCCAACTGTTGCAAAAGTAATAACTTTAACGGATACCGAGTACAATGCACTTGCTACAAAAGATGCATCGACACTATATTTAACGACCTCGACTGCGCCAACCACAGGTACAGTTCAATTTACTATAGATCAAACCGGAGTAACAACAAGCGGTACTTGCGGCTTTACTGTAAATACAACATGTTCTCCAGCATTTACAGATGGTACTAATCTTACTAATGTAGCTATCGGTACTAACTATACTTTAACTTCTACAATCACACCAACAGGCAGTGGTTGTGTGTTTACTGGAACTAATCCTCAGGTAATAACAGGCACTGTTGCCGCTGGTACAGCTACTGTCACTCAAAGTTTAACTGGTAGCGTTGCAGTTCCGCCACCTAGTACAGGCTATGCAACTCTTTCTGGTATTTCAAACCAAATAGGTGGATTACCCCAAGGTTCAGCGTATAACATAACACAAAATACTTCCCAGCAGTCAGGAACGTTAGGCGCTTCTTTTACATCATCCACTCTTTGGAATGTTACAGCTGCTATTCCGGCAAACCAACAAGATGAATACTACTTTGGAACAAACCAAGCTAGTCCTTCTTATTCTATAGCCGCAACTTATAGCCCATCAACTTCTACTTATAAGTCAGGACCTCCTGGCCAATATGTAAGTGCAACTTTATCTGGAACTTTAAGTAGAAAAAACTACTTAATGACATATAACGTAGATATAAGCGGTATCACTGGTGGAACGCTAGGAACTGAATACGATATACAACTGAGCGGATCTTACGGAAATCTTATAACGTCTACTCCGACATCTGGCGGAACTAGCGTTTTTCCTTTTGGATCAAATCAATCGATTACAGCTACTGTAGTTCCTAGGTCAGGCTTTAGCGCTAATATATCTGGAACAAGTGGAAGTGTAACTATAGGTTCTGGATCTAACGTGGCTACTGTAACATTAACAGGAGCTATAACAAGTACAACTGGCACAATGGCTTTAAGCTCTGTAAATACAACAATAACTGCCCCCGCCGGTAGCTATTTAGGTCCAAATTATACATCTCGTTTAGATAACGGGGCAACTTCTTCGTATTCTGTACCTAATCAAATATCAGGTAACCAAGGCCAAGTAGTAACATTTGATGGCAGTATAACAGCAAACAGTGGTTATACTATTACTTCACAAAGCTTTAATGTAACAGGAAGTACAACAATAGTTGGAGGGTCTGATTTAACTGCAACTGGTCAATTAACAGCAAATGTTATACAAACTAGAACTGCATTTCCAATCGGACCAAATAAAAGTAGTGTTCCTTTGGCTTGCTCTAGCTCAACAAATAACACTTACTATTTAGAAAAAGCTTCAGGAAATACACTTCCTTACGCCGAGGCATTAGATGTTGTATATACTTCAGCAACTGGAACGGGCCACCCTAATAGTGGGATTTATAAAGCTACAATTGGAAATGGCACAACTAATGCATATATAAGCATAGGGTCTAACGGGGTTATTAATTTAGCTGATCCATGTGTATAAACAAAAAAACAAAATAAAAATATGTCTATAATTTATAGCTATCCAGAACAAGGACAATTAAATGCTGATGATATGTTCATTGGCACTTCCGCTGTAACAGTAGGTGGAAAGCAAAAAAATATAACCAGAAACTTTACTGTACAACAGATAGCTGATTTTATAAATCAAGGTACTGGATTTGTAGATCCTTTAGCTAGTGATTTTCAAATACCTGTTTTTAATCAAGAAGGTAAGAAAATAACTGGGTCTATAATGTCTCAAAATATTTATCCCAATGGATCTGCTATAACAATAGCTGGATCTTTAACTGTTAATACAAACTTAACAGCTTCAGGCAATGTAACCTTAGGGTCTGGTGCTAACAATATAATATTACAATCACCTACAACTTTAGGTGGACCCGTAAAAGATAGTTCAAATACATTGGGTGTAAGTAATCAAATACTTATATCTAATAGCTTAGGTAATTTAGTTTGGCAAAACTACGAGGCTGGTTTGACATACGAAGGTACATGGAACGCGTCTACTAATACGCCAACACTAACTTCAGGTCAAGGCGTAAGCGGTCACTTCTATATAGTAAGCGTGGCAGGTAATACAAACTTAGATGGTAATAGTGATTGGCACGTAGGTGACTGGGCTGTATTCTTTGATGCTGGAGGTGGTGGAACCGCTGGTTGGCAAAAAATAGATAATACTTCTGTTTTAACAGGTACAGGTACAGCTAACACGTTTGCTATGTGGACAGCTACTGAAACATTAAATGACTCTATACTTACTCAAGACGCAGGCGCTACTAAAATACAAGTTGCAGGTGGAATTGATACAACTGGAATTATACAGTCTTCTACAACAAACGCTAATTTACAGATTCAAGGTAATGGAACTGGAGGTGTCGAAGTAAGGGGAGCTGGTGGAAATGACGGTAAAATACAACTAAATTGTTCTGCGAATTCGCATGGTGTTACTTTACAAAGCCCACCGCATTCTGCTGGGGCTACATATACTTTAATTTTACCAACTAGTGCAGGCACCTCAGGTCAAACACTAACTACGGATGGATCAAACCCCGCACAATTATCGTGGTCTTCTCATGTCGGAGGTACAGTAACAAGTGTTGGATATTCAACGAACATAGCGGCTTTTACAGTGGGAGGATCGCCAGTAACGAGTTCCGGTATATTAACTTTAAATAAAAACGGTGGAAGCGCAGGTCAATACATAGATGGAGGTACCGGTAACTGGGTTGATTTACCAAGCGGCGATACTTATACATTAAATGCAGGTGCAAAATCAGGGTCTAGCGTACCTTTAAATTTAGACGCGGCTACTGGTTCAGACTCAGTTGTTAATTTAACAGAAGGAACTGGTATAACACTTACTAGAACATCAGCTTCTGAAATAACAATAACAGGGTCTGCTCAAGGAGTAACAAGCGTAGCGACTGGTGATGCAAATACTATAACAATAGGTGGAACAGCTACAGCTCCTACGGTGGCAGCTAATACAGCTACGGTAGCTCTTGGTTCTAATAATTTAGCGACAGGAGATCAAATACAAACAGCTATAAACACGGCCGTATCAGGATCTCTTAATTTTAAAGGAACATTTAATGCTAATACAGGCGCTATAACATCTGGCGTTAATTCCGGAAGTCAGTTATATACAGGAACTACTGGAGGTGTTGCTATAACTATAGGCGATTATTATATAGCAGATACAGCTGGTAACTTTTTTGGATCAACAGCTTTACAAGTTGGTGACGAAGCAATAGCTTTAGCTACTGTAGGAGCAGGAAATTCAACTATTAGTTCGTTTAGTGTTGTACCTTCTGCAGCCGCAGGGGTTACAAGTGTTTTACCATCTAGCACTGGATTAGTTTCTAGTGGTCAACCTTTAGTTATTACACCTGCTGGTGGAACTGGAAATGTAACTATTGAATCCACTGCTTATGCAGGCGGATCTAATGTGGGGCATGTACCAGCCGGAGGGCTTGGTGGTCAATACTTAGATGGTGGAACAGGCGGTTGGGCAACTTTACCAGCCGGTTATACTTCTTGGACAGCTAGCTCAGATCAAAACACAAATATAACAGTAACAGATACTACAAATTTACCATTTACTGGAAGATTAGCTAGCGATGGTGCATACGGCGCTTCATCTAATGACGCTGGTATATATACAGATACTGCCATAAACACAGGGGAAGTAACGATAGGTTTAATAAACAACGGAGGTACTCCATCTGCTACTACATTTTATAGAGGAGACGGTCAATGGGCTCAGGCTGGTGGCGGCACAATAACAAAACAATTATTTCAAGTAACTACAGCACAATCTGCTTTTATTTTAACTGCGGGTATAAATCCACAAGACGCGAACTATGTTAATATATTCATAGACGGTGTTTATCAAAATAGTGGTACTTACACTGTAGCAACAACATCAGGTACTACTACGGTAACTTTAAATGCAGCAGCACCCGTAGGGACAAGTGTAGAAATAATATCAACAACATAATTATAATATGGCATTAACCGGAGTTTCAACTAGTGTTGTAGACATGAGCAGTGATACCACTGGCTTAGTTATAGCCAAGGGCACAACAGCTGAAAGAGACGCTATATCTTCACCTCAAGCGGGTATGATTCGTGAAAATACTGAAACTAATAAAGTTGAGGTATATAACGGTACCGATTGGAGACAACTTGTAGAAGCTGGAGATGCTAACCAAACGTTAACTGTACAATACCTAGTGGTTGCTGGAGGCGGCGGCGGTGGATCTTATGGTGGTGGTGGTGCTGGAGGCCTTTTAACTAATTTTCCAAGTGGGTCCTTATCTTTAACCGCTTCAACGGCTTACTCAATTACTGTTGGGGTAAAAGGTGCGGGTTCGGGCAATAATTATAATGGATACGGGGCTCAGGCAAGTGATTCATCTATTTCTGGGGCAGGCATATCAACAATAACAGCTGCAGG